>CAIKWU010000630.1 GCA_903831155.1 uncultured Planctomycetaceae bacterium
GGCGTGCTCAGCGGCACTCCCGCGGCCGGCACTGGCGGCGTCACCAGCTTCACCATCACCGCCACCAACACCGCCGGAAGCGCCGATCAGTCGTTCACGCTCACTGTGAACGAGTCTCCCGCGTTCACGAGCGCGGCGAGCGCCACCTTTACCGCCGGGACCGCTGGAACCTACACCGTCGCGGCCAGCGGGTTTCCAACGCCCGTCACCTACGCGGTGACGGTGGGAACACTCCCCAGCGGCCTGACGCTCAACGCCGCCTCGGGCGTCATCAGCGGCACCCCAGCCGCCGGAACCGGCGGCGTCGCCAGCCTCACCATCACCGCCACCAACACCACTGGCAGCACGGACCAGGTCTTCACCCTCACGGTGGTCGTCCCGGCCGACCGCAAGCCGACGTTCACCAGCCCCAACACCGTCAGCTTCGTCCAGGGCCAGTCGGGCAGCTTTACCGTGGTGGCCAACGGCTATCCCACCCCCGTGACCTACCGCATTGCCACGGGCAGCAACATCATGCCCGGTGGCCTCACCCTTGATGCGAACACCGGTGTGATCAGCGGCACTCCCACCGGCACGACTGGTGCGTTCAGGGTCATAATGCAGGCGACGAACGGGGCTGGATCGGCGACGCAGAACCTGACGATCACCGTCAACACGCCACCTTCCAGTGCCAGCCTGGCCAGCCCTGGCGCCGTGGTGGGCGGCTTCCCCTCATACAGCACGCTGCCGGCGGGCCGCGTGGACGTGACGTCGGGCGGAATCACGATCACCTCCGGCCTCTCCCCGGTCGCCCTCGTGGCCCGAATCCTCGAAGGCCGCGGCGACGGCACCTGGAACGGCACGAGCGGAATCACCTCCAGCGCCGCAGCCGCCGACCTGAGTCAGTCGATCCCGCGAAGCGTCGGCTGGCTCGATAACGGCGACGGCTCTCTCACAGCGTCGTACGCCGCACCGGGCGACACCAACCTCGACTCGACCGTCGACGTCCTCGACGCTGCGAACTTCCTCGCCGGCGGCAAGTTCGACGCCGGGTTGCCTGCCTCGTGGACCGATGGCGACTTCGGCTATGACGGCGTGGTCGACATCCTGGACGTCGCCGACTTCCTCTCGACGGGGCTCTTCGACACGGGCATGTACGGCACGTCGATGACCACCGCCACGACCTCGGCCTCGTCCATGAGCGAATCCTCAATCGAGACCGTCTCCGTGCAGGCCGCCGGCACGTTCGAGCATGACTTGCAGGACTTGCTGGGATTCACCATCGACACGAGGTCCGTCGATCCCAAGGCTCGCAAGCGAACCTCGCCGTTGAGCCCGATCCCTTCTCCGTGAGGCGTATTTTCGCAGCCGGGGGCAGCCCGGTGCGTGGCCACGCGGCACCGCCGGAAATCGGCTGCCGAGCGGGCGGCCACGAGCAAGACGATGCCCGGGGCTTCTTCCGCGCGTCACAGCGTGGGACTGGTACCGAAGAGAGCCGCGGCCAGTTCCACGCTCGGCGTCGCCTTCAACACCGCGATCGCCCGCGGGCTCGCCTCCTTCAGGCCGCGGAGCGAGAGCGTCCCACCGGCATGCGTGGCCAGAATCGACGCCACCCGATCCGACACCCGCGTCACCCGGTCGAGGGCGAGGAGCGGGTGCTTCACGAGTTCCCGCGTCACGTCCTCGGTCAGATCGGTGATGTCGGTGAGGGCCAGCCCGCCCGCCGTGTGCGTGGCCAGGATTGCCGCCACGGCCGACGAGACGCTGGCCACGCCGGCGATGAACAGGCACGAAAGCCCGCGGATGCCCCGGGGGCCTGCCTGCGCTGCGAGCACGCGGGCCCGCGGCTCGTCGAGGGTGCCGAGGCCGGAAATCTGCAGCGGGCCCTCGTGACGCACGAGAGCCTCCAACCGGTGCAGCGGCAGCGCGGCAGGCACCCGGACGATCAGCGATCCGCCGTGACGACCGAGGGCTTCGGCCACCGCGTCGTCGATGTGCAGCGCCGGAAGCTGCAACTCGCCCCGATGGCACGCGAGTGCGTCCGCCTGCCCCGCCGAGAGCCGACCCAGCCCCTTGAGACAGAGGTATCCGATCCGTTCCCCGAGCGCCTCGGCGGCCTCGTTGGTCAGGAGGGAGACGCGATGGAAATGCACGTGGCCGGCGTGGCGGGCCAGGTGGCGGGCAACGTGGCCGGACAGGTCCGTGATGCCCCCCAGATACAGGTTGCCCCGATGGCAGCCCAGCGTCGCGGCGGTCCGCGAGCAGAGTGCCTCGACACCGTTCAGCACGAGGTCGTGCGCATGACGGGCGAGTCCGCGGGCGGTGGTCTCGCAGAGGTCGGTCAGCCCGTTCAGAGAGAGTTCGCCCCCGTGCCCCCCGAGCGCCTCCGCCGCCGCCACCGTGATCGTCCGCAACCCATCGAGCGACAGGCTGCCGCCCACGTGGCTCCCGAGCACCGTCGCGACGCCGTCGGTGATCGAGGACAGCCCGTCGAGATAGAGGTGCCCCGGATGCCGGACGAGTTCCCGGGCCACCGACACCGGCAGCCGCCGCAGGCCGTGGAGGTGCAGATGCGTCTTGTCGTGCGCGACGACGACCCGCGGATCCTCAGGGTCGCACGCCCGCCCCAGCGTCACACGGCCCCATGTGTCGGCGACGACCTCGTCGTCGCCAACGTGCCCCAGCCTCCGGCCGTCGGCGGTGATCGGCCGCCGGAATGCGTCCACGAGTTCCCTGGCCCCCGCCACGTCGAGGTGCCTGATCGCGCCGTACTTCTCGTAAAGCGATGGCCCGCTCATCCGCCACCGCCATTTCTCTCCGGCCCCGGCGCCGGTCGCGGTGCCTCCACGAACCGGCGGCCGGCCACGCCCGGCGGCGGGCTCCAGATGGGATCGACGCCCGCCGGCAGCGGGTCGCAGCGGACGAAGATCCGGAGCGGCGGGTCGCGGAAGTAGAGGAGCAGTGCCGGACAAAGCCAGCCCTCCATCCGCTGGCCGACGACCTCGCCCTCGTACCAGTTGCCGCCGGCGGGGTCCGATCGCAGCCACCGCAGTTCGGCGTCGTGGCCCGCAAACGGCTCGTCCGAGAACGTCAGCGAGAAACCCCGCCCCGCATCCGGGATGCCCTTGTGGATGACGACGCGGGTGATCATCTCCGTCATGCCGAGCACGAAGGCCTCCTCCTTGAGGCCGGTCCGCTCGTCATCGAAGACCCAGCAGGCGAAGTGGAGGTAGGGAAAGAGGGTCAGGGTCCCGGGCTGGCTGCTCATGGCAATGGGCTCCTCGGTGGTGAGGGAAACGAGTCGATGATCGCCGAGAGACGCGGCGCTGCTCACGGGGCGAGCGACGCCGTTCGGACACCCTGCGACGAGGCCGGAAAGGGATCGTTGAACGCCCGCGGCCGTCGCTGCGGCACGGGCTCGCCCTCTCGGGCGAGTCGATTCAGCAGCTCATCCCGCCGCTCGATCGCGACGTCGAGAGCGGCAGTGCCGAGCGAGCGGCGGATGCGACGCTTGCGGCCGTCGAAGTGGAGCGTGTAGTGCACCCACCAAGTGCCGTTGTTGCACCAGAGATGGTGCAGCGGATTGGCCCGATCGACGCGGAGAGACGGGAAGCCGAGGGTCATGCTGTGCTCCTTCCTGGACGATCCAAGGAAGGGGCCGGTGGACGCCCCCGCAGCTCCGGCCGCGGGACGAGCAGTCCCCGAAAGCTTCGTCGAAGACCTCTCGAAGGCCCCATTGCGGGGGCCGAAGCGGCCGATCGACGCGCATCCTCCTGACCCGTTGCCGGGGCAGGTCACCACCTTGTGCTTTCGCGAGGTTGGCCCGGGCGGCCACGTGGGTCGCCCGATTCGAGACGGATGCACCTTCCAACCACCATTCTACGCTCGTCCGCACCCGATGGTTCGTCCGCGGCAGGCTCGACCGTGTCATAGAGAGCCGACGATTTCCCCCCTTCGAGCCGCCGGCGAACCGGCGATCCCCCTGGGCCGTACGATTGACGCCGTGCCGGGGCTGTCCTAGCCTCGAGAGGGAAAGGGCGGGCCGAGGATCCAGAGGTTCGCGAGCACCGCCGGTCAGGGAGCCGTGAGATGTTTTTTTCGAGCCGAGACTCCCGGGGCCTGCGTCGAGCGAACCGCGGCCCGCAGGTCGAGCGACTGGAGCCCCGGGCGATGCTCGCGGCCGTTTCCGCCGGCGAGTTCACCCGTCCGGCCGGCCTGCCGGCGGCCACGGAGCCCACCGCCTACTTCGACGTGACCACCGGCGAACTCGAGCTCGATCCGGCGGGCCGCGACCTCGCGCTCTTCAACTTCACCTACAACCCCGACGGCGGAAACATCCTGGGCACGACGCCAGGCCCGTTCCTGTATCCGTACGGCACCGTGCAGGACGCTGTCTCCACGGCCGCCCAAGCCAAGACGCTTCCCGCCGGCACCTGGACGCTCGTGACCACGTTCCCGGCGCGGCTGGCGGGCGCGGTCACCCTGATCAACACGCCCACGCTCGCCACCTCCGGACCCAACTCGGCATCCACCAACGGCTGGTTCAACAAACCGTGGAGTTTCGGCAGCGTGATCGCCCCGCGATCGCTGACGGCCGCCGAGGCCCAGCGGAACTTCATCGGGGTCACGACCACCGACCTCGGCCAGGGGCCCGGCCGCGGGATGTTCCATTACACCGTCAACGGCGTGATCGGAAACCAGTACGGGCGGCTGATCGTCGTGGCCTCGGGCGACCCCACCCAGGACTTCAACTCGATCATCGGAATGGCCGGCGACCAGATCGTGGCCAGCCGTTCGACGGGCTCGTCATTCACGACCACGACGCTCGGGACGCTGCCCGCCGGCGGCACGTGGGTCAACCACGTCTCCGGCGACTTCGACGCGGACGGCCGCACCGACGTGGCCAGCCAGACCAGCGCCGGCGCCTGGTGGGTGACGACCAACCCCGCGAGCGGCCCGGTCGCCCCGCGACTCTGGGCCACGCTCTCGGTGTTTCAGTTCGCCACGGTCGGCGACTTCAACGCAGACGGCCGTGACGACATCGCCGTCCGCAACGTGTTGAACGGCTTCTGGCGGGTGCTGACGAGCGACGCGGTTTCGTTCAGTTCCAGCCGCTTCGGCCGCTGGAACGCGGAGCTGACCTGGAGCAACGTCCTCGCCGGCGACTTCAACGCCGACGGCCGCGACGACATCGTCGGGCAGCGGTCGGACGGCGCCTGGGTGGTGGCCGCCAGCACCGACACCGCGTTCGCCTCCACCGTCCAGGCGTACTTCGCGCCCGGCCAGTTCGGCACGGTGGGCGACTTCAACGGCGACGGGAAGTCCGATGTCGCGGTCCGCCATGCGATCAACGGGTCGTGGTGGGTGCTCGTGAGTTCGGGCTCTCTGCTCACTGCGGTGAAGTTCGGCGACTGGGACCCCACGGCCACGTGGAACAACGTCCGCCCCGGCGACTTCAACGGCGATGGCCGCACCGACCTGGTGGGCCAGCGCGGCGACGGCACGTGGTTCGTGTCCCTGAGCAGCGGGACGACCTTCACAACGTCGGCGTGGAACGTCCTCGCGGTCGGTCAGTTCACCACGGTGGGAGACTTCAACGCGGACGGGCTCGACGACGTGGCCGTCCGCAATACCGTGAACGGCTTCTGGCGGGTGATGGCGAGCACCAGCTCGTCGTTCACCTCGACGAAGTTCGGCGATTGGCCGTCAGCGCAGGCTTGGGCGCGCGCCTTCGCCGCACGGGCCTGACCGTCGGGAAGAGACGACTCGATCGGCCTCGCCGACACTTCCCGCCCCTTCCGGCTCCCGCCGACCCGGTCCCTGCCCACGGCCCGACCGGGTCGGGCCTCCATCGGACACGGCCATTTCCGGCATCGGCTCAGGCGGCTCGCGGTCCGCCGACGTGCGTCGATTTCCGCTTGCCACCGCGGGCCTGTCGGGCGAAACTACGGGGTTCGAAGCAGAGGGTTTTTGGGCCTGGGAACAGCATTTCGTCATGGAACCTACCGACGTCTCCGACCCGCGCTACTACCACAAGGTCGTCGACTGCCAGTGGGCCTGTCCGGCCCACACGAACGTCCCCGCCTACATCAGGCTGATCGCCCAGGGACGCTACACCGAGTCGTACCTGCTCAACCGCGAATCGAACGTGTTCCCGGGGGTGCTCGGGAGGACATGTGACCGTCCCTGCGAGCCCGCGTGCCGCCGCGGCCGCGTGGACGAGAAGCCCGTGGCGATCTGCCGGCTCAAGCGAGTGGCAGCCGATCTCCGCGATGAGATTCGCCCCTTCCTGCCAAAGGCTCCCGAGGTCAGGAACGGCAAGCGGGTCGCACTGGTGGGCGCCGGCCCCGCATCGCTCACCGTGGCCAACGATCTCCTGCCGCTCGGCTACGAGGTGACGATCTTCGAGAAGAACCACGAGCCCGGCGGCCTGATGCGGATCAACATTCCGTCGTTCCGGCTGCCGGCATCGGTGCTCGACGACGAATGCGGCTACATCATCGACATGGGTGCCGACATGCGGTACGGCACGCCGGTGACGAGCCTCCGGGCGCTGCTCGACGACGGCTTTGATGCCGTGTTCATCGGCAGCGGCGCCCCGCGCGGCAAGGACCTCGACATCCCCGGCCGCGCCGACGCGCCCTCCCAGGTGCACCTCGGCATCGAGTGGCTCGCCAACGTGCACTTCAAGCACGTGGAGAAGATCGAGCCCCGGGTGATCATCATCGGCGTCGGCAACACCGCCATGGACTGCTGCCGCACCGCCAAGCGGCTCGGAGCGACCGACGTGAAGGTGGTGGCCCGCCGCGGCCGGAAGCACTTCAAGGCATCCCCCTGGGAGCTCGAGGACGCCGAGGAGGAGCAGGTCGAGATCATCGAGAACCACGCCCCCACGCGGATGGTGGTGGAGA
>CAIKWU010000631.1 GCA_903831155.1 uncultured Planctomycetaceae bacterium
CGGCAGCTCCTCGAGCTTGCCAAACGCCACGAAACTGCCCCAGAAGGTGACCGCCCCGATCAGGCCGGTGACCGCGGTGGCGATCGCGAACTGCGTCCAGGGGGCGAGCTGGGTGGTGGCCCAGGCGGCCGACTCGGCCTGGGCCGCGCCGGTCTGCATCGCCCGCATCTGCATGTTCCAGAGCTCGGCCCCCGCCACGAGCGCCGAGGCGGCGCCACCGAAGCCGTTGAGCAGGGCCACCATCTGCGGCATCCCCGTCATCGGATACTTCACCGCCATCGTGGCCCCGATCACGCCGCCGATCACGGCCGCGATGCCGAGCAGCACCAGCGGCGTGGCGCCGCGGCTCGTGACGGTCGCGACCACGTCCTTCTCGAAGCAGGCGGCGATCAGCGCGATCGCCATGCCGGCCGCACCGAGGTAGTTGCCCTTCACGGCCGTCCGCGGGCCGGTCATGAGCTTGAAGGCCACGATGAAGAGCATCGAGGCCGCGAGGTACGCGAGGTTGATCCAGGCTTGGGGCGACATCGGTGACTCGAGGCTCACTTCTTCTTGGGGTTGAACATCGCGAGCATACGGTGCGTGACGACGAAGCCGCCGACCACGTTGATCATCGCGAGCACCAGAGCCAGAAAGCCGAAGATCGTGCCGAAGCTCGTCGCCATGGCACCGGCCACGACGATCGCTCCCACGGCGGTGATCCCCGAGATCGCGTTCGACCCGCTGGTCAGCGGCGTGTGGAGCCGCTGGGGCACCTTGGTGATCACCTCGAAGCCCACCCACATCGCCAGCAGGAACACGGTGAGCAGCCGGATGAAGCGGGCGGCGGGATCCTCCGTGGCGGCCGCGTCGGCGATGAGCGGGAGGAAGAGGCTGGCGTTCATGCGAGAGGGTTCCCTGCGGCGGATCGGTCAGGCGGAGCCCGGAGCGAGGGGCGGCAGGCCGGCCCGCTCGCGGACCTTGGGGTGGACGAGTTGGCCGCCGCGGGCGACGAGCGTGTCGCGGCAGATCTCGTCGTCGACCGGGAGGTCGGGGAGGCCCGCCTTCACGAGGTGCGCGAGGAACGTGACGACGTTCTTCGAATAGAGCTGGCTGGTGTGGAAGGGCACGTCGGCAGGGAGGTTCGTGGGCCCGAGGATCGTGACGCCGTCCACCACCACCGTCTCGTCGGGCCTCGATCCCTCGCAGTTGCCGCCCCGCTCGGCCGCGAGGTCGACCACCACGCTGCCTGGCCGCATCCGCCGCACCATGTCGGCGGTGACCAGCACCGGCGCCTTCTGGCCGGGAATCAGCGCGGTGCAGATCACCACGTCGGAGTCGGCCACCACCCTGCCGAGCAGCTCCCGCTGCCGCGCGTAGAACTCGTCGCCCATCGCCTTGGCGTAGCCGCCGGCCACCTCGCTGCCGCCGGTCTCGAGCGGCAGCTCCACGAACTTCGCCCCGAGGCTCTGCACCTGCTCCTTGACCGCGGGCCGGACGTCGTAGGCGCTCACCTGGGCGCCGAGCCGCTTGGCGGTGGCGATCGCCTGCAGGCCGGCCACGCCCGCGCCGAGCACGAGCACCTTGGCGGGCGTGAGCGTGCCGGCGGCGGTCGTCATCATCGGAAGGATGCGGGGCAGGGCGGCGGCCGCGACGATCACGGCGCGGTAGCCGGCGATGTTGGCCTGGCTCGAGAGCACGTCCATGCTCTGGGCGCGGGTGATCCGCGGCACGAGTTCCAGCGCGAAGATGGTGAGGCCATGTTCGGCCGCCGCCAGGCAGATCTCCGGCGACGAGAGCGGGTCGCACATGGCCACCAGCACCGTCCCGGCCCGCAATCCGTCACGCTCCTCGGCCCAACGGTCGCCGGCGGCGCCGCATCCACGGACTCCGACCACGCATTCGGCGGCGAGCGCGTCGCCGCGGGAGACGATCGCGGCGCCCGCCGTCCGGTAGTCGTCATCGCTGAAGCCGGCGGCCAGTCCCGCTCCGGATTCCACCGAGACGTCGAGCCCCAGTTTCGCAAGCGCCGAGACGCCCGCCGGAACGACCGCGACGCGGCGCTCGCCGGGGAGAGTTTCCTTGAGGACCGCGACCTTCATCGGGAATCCTGCGGGGCCGGGGTGGGGCACGGGCCATGATTGTTGCCTCGCCCCGCTTCCGCGTCCACGTGGCCGTCTCGGGGTGGTACAGTGCTGAGGCCCTGCCATGGATGCCCGTCAGATCACGTCCGCGCCCCACGGCCACGTGCTCACCAACGTCGGCGTCTGGTCCGCGGACTCCCGATGGATCGTCTACGACACCCGTTCGACGGCTGACGGCGGGGTGTTCGACGGCACGCGGATCGAGCGGGTGGAGGCCGAAACGGGCCGGGTGGAGGTGCTCTACGAAGCCCGCGACGGGGCGTGCTGCGGCGTGGCGACCTGCAGCCCGGTCGATGACCGCGTCGTGTTCATCCTCGGACCGGAGCGGCCGTCCCCCGAGTGGTCCTACGGGGCGGCTCGTCGACAGGGTGTGGTCGTGAGCCCCGCCCGCCCTGGCGTGGTCGAACCGCTCGACGCCCGTGATCTCACCCCGCCGTTCACTCCCGGCGCCCTGCGAGGAGGCAGCCACGTGCACGTGTTCTCGCCCGACGCGGCGCTCGTGAGCTTCACCTACGAGGATGCCGTGCTCGAGGCCCGCAGGGATTCCGGCACGGAGGCGAATCGCCGGGGTGTCGCCGTGAGCCTCTGCGGCCGGCCGGTCCGCGTTTCCAGGTCGCATCCCCGAAACCACGACGGTTCGGCATTCAGCGTCATGGTCACCTCGCTTTCAGACGAGCCCCGCCCCGGCAGCGACGATCTGGGCCGCGCGATCGAGGAGGCGTGGATCGGTCAGGGCGGCTACCGCCGCGGTGACGGCGGCTGGCAGCGGCGGGCCTTGGCGTTTCAGGGCGAGGTCGTGCTCGGCGACGGACGCCGGGCGATGGAGGTGTTCGTCGTCGATCTGCCCGACGAACGAGCCCTCGCCGCGGAGGGCCCGGGGTTCCTCGCCGGAACCGAAACGACCCGGCCGCGGCCGCCTCGGGGGGTGGTCCAGCGGCGGCTCACCTTCACCGCCGATCGCAGCCACCCCGGCATCCAAGGGCCGCGTCACTGGCTCCGCTCCAGCCCCGACGGCGAGCGGATCGGCTTCCTGATGCGCGACGACGAGGGCGTGGTCCGATTCTTCACCGTCAGCCCGCGGGGCGGCGAGCCCGAGCAGGTGTCCCACGGGCCGCACGGGATCGACAGCGCGTTCTCGTGGAGTCCTTGCGGCCGCCAGATCGCCTGCGTGATCGACGGCAGCGTATGCCTGGTGACGGTCGCCGACGGGTCCGTGCGGCGGCTCACCCCGCGGATGCCGACGCGGGGCCCCCGGCCGGAGGCGTGCGTCGTCTCGCCCGACGGGCGGAAAGTGGCCTTCTGCCGCGAGGTGGCGGCGGGGGACGGAAGGGATCGGAATCAGGTCTTCGTGGTCGACGTGCCGATGGGATCCGAGGGCCGGTGAGGAGCCAAACACGACGGTTTTGCCGTTCCCCACGCGAATCGCTTGCCCGGCCGCGGGGCCATTGTTAGGCTCCGCGGTTCGGTTTCCCGCGAGATTTTTCGGCCGGCATCGCATGTCGGCGGCCGGATCGCGCCCCTTCGAATTCAACCAGTCCAAACGGTATCGAGCGACAGATGAAGACGTTCATGGCCAAGCCCGGCGAGGTCGAACAGCGGTGGTGGGTGGTGGACGCCAGCGGTCGCCGGGTGGGGCGGCTCGCCTCCGCCATCGCGATGGTGCTGATGGGCAAGCATCGGCCGACCTACACGCCTCACGTCGACACGGGCGACCACGTCGTCGTGATCAACGCCGACAAGATCGAGTTCAGCGGAAAGAAGTGGCAGCAGAAGGTCTACCGGTGGTACACGGGCTACCAGGGCCTGAAGACGGAGACGGCGGAGCATCGTCGCGATCGTCGTCCGGAACTGATCGTGGAGGAGGCCGTCCGCCGCATGCTGCCGAAGTCTCGGCTCGGGCGGAAGATGCTCGACAAGCTCAAGGTTTACGCGGGCGGCGAGCATCCCCACCAGCCGCAGTCACCGGAGCCGATCGATCTCGGCGTCTGAACGCCGGCAGACGGTTTCGAGTCCAGTCACCATCCACATTCGCCACACGCCTGAAGCAGAGAACGGGAGATCACGATGACGGTCGAGCAAGGGGTTACGTCGGCACGCCGGGGAGACGAAATCATCGCCACGGGGCGACGGAAGACGGCGGTCGCTCGGGTCCGACTCCGGGCCGGCAAGGGTGAGATCACGGTCAACGGGCGTGATCTCGACGTCTATTTCCCTGCCATCAAGGATCGTGCCCTCGTGTCCGGCGCCCTCGAGCAGGTCGGCAAGCGGGGTGAGGTGAAGGTGTCGATCAGGGTTGACGGTGGTGGCCCGACCGGTCAGGCCGGCGCCTGCCGTCTCGGCATCGCCCGGGCTCTCAAGGTGTTCGACGCAGAACTCGCCGAACCGCTCCGCCAGGGCGGGCTCCTCACCCGGGACGGCCGGATGAAGGAGCGGAAGAAGTACGGTCTGCGTGGCGCCCGCCGCGGCACCCAGTTCTCGAAGCGCTGACCCGGGCCGGCCCGGTCACCATCGGCGCAACCCATACGACCCATGCGGTCGGCCTCAGGGGGAGTTTTTTCCACCCCGCCAGGCCGAATGCATACTAGAGTCGTTGACGAAGGGCCGATTGACGGGTTGGAGCGCTGTTCCTCCGCCCGATGGCCCGCGTCGGCTCTCGCGAGGTGCCATATGCAGCGGATCACAACCTTCGCCTCCTGCCTGGTCATGGCCTCATGGCTGACCGTGGTTTCAGCCGCCGACGTCGCGGTCGTCTCCGGCCCGACCGCCCCGGTGGCGGACGTGCAGGACGTGCTGGCTGCGCAGGAGGCGGGCCTCGTCGACGTGAAGTTCATCCCCAACGACGCGCGGTCCGCGCAGGTCGTCGTGGCCAGTCGGGTGGATCGGCCGCTGACGCTCCGCCTGCCGGCTTCCTTCGGTGCCGTGCCGGTGCTGGCGCAGTTCGGCGGCCAGCAGGGCGGCATGGGCATGGGTGGCGGCATGGGCATGGGTGGCATGGGCGGCGGCATGGGCGGCATGCAAAACATGGGCGGTGGCGGCATGGGCATGGGCGGCATGGGCGGCCCCGGGATGGGCGGCGGCATGGGCCAGGGCTTCTGCTGGATCGCCCGTGAGGTCTACGGCGTGCACGACCCCCGCTGGCTCGCCTTCCGCGAATGGATGGAGAACGACGCGCCGCTGACGCTGCAGTGCGGCTATGCCATGTATGGCGAGGCTGTGGCGGGCTGGCTCTGTGACCGCCCGCTCGCGAAGGCCGCCGTCCGGCCCCTGATGGATCTCGCGATCGCCGACCGCCCCGGGGCATCGGCCTCCGTGGCGCACCTCTCGATCTCGTCTTCCGAACAGCCTCCGGCGTTCACCGTCTTTCCGGCGAAGAGCCGCGTAGTGCGGATTCCGACGGTGTGCCTCGACCACGGCAAGCGGGAGCCCAACGCCCGGGTTCCCTACCGCATGGTCGCCCTCGACGCCTGCTCGACCGACCCTCGTCTGGCCGAAGTGCTCGAGGCTCTGTCGCGTGGGGTGCTGACGCAGAAGGTGGCCCAGGCGGCGGCATGGCACCTGTCCAGCGGCCGGACGTGGGAGCAACTGTCTGCCGAAGTGATCGAGATGGCGGGCGGCGCGGACCCGGACGTGCGGGTCTTTTCGCCCGCGGAACTGGTGGCCGCCAGGCGGTTCGTCGAGGCCGCGTCGGAGCGGCACCAGGCGGCAGCGTCGCCTGCGGAGAGCGCCTCCTCGGCCAACTGAATCCGCCGCGGCGGCCTCAGCGGCTGCCCGTCGCCTCACCTCCGGCCCGCGTGGTGAGCGATCGCCAGACCTCGGCGGAGATCGAATCGGCAGCGGCGTGCACGCTGCCATCCATCATCGCGTAGGTCACGGTGGCCGGGTGATGGCTTCGGGACGTGACCGCGGCCGCCGTTGGGATCGAGAGCGACTTGGCCTCCTGCTGGTTGCTCCAGTCGATGTCGTACGTGGCCGAGCTGCGGACGCACCGGACCGGCGTGTGCGGGGGGAACGTGGAGGTGAAGCCGGTCTGGTGGGCTCTGCCGTCCACCCACTCCGTGTGCCCCGAGGGCAGGGCGGGAAGGTCACTCTTGAAGTCGCCACCGAGCCCGCAGGCCGCGTCGGGAGAGGAGGGCATCCCGGGGCTCGAGATCCCGGCATTTCTGAAGTACGGCGTGTAGGCCTTGACCTCGCCGAGCGCGATCGTCTGTGACATGCCGTCGGTGAAGTCCGTCGGACGCAGCCGGCTGTTCGGAAAGAACGCCCCGTCGCCCCCCGTTTTGGAGTCGGGCCTGTAGACCATCCAGGTGCCGAGGTTGACGGCGTAGTTGAGCGGCGCGTGCTCGGCCGTGCCGTCGGGCTTCGTTCGGATCTGGGTGTTCGGCTCGGACGGACAGAGCAGGACCGCGATTCGCTGGGCCGCGAGCCGCTCCCCCGAGCCGAGTGACGCCTGGCTGTACGGCACGGCGAGCTGCCGCTGGATCTCCCCGCCGAGGGAGAAATCCTCGAGGTAGGGCAGGAGCCGTGCCTGGGCCGACCAGACGGCGTTCGAGGAGGCGTCGGTCGTGCTCGTGCCCGACCAGGCGCAACTCGGGGGAAACCGTCGGGTGGCAGACTCGTGGTTGGCGAGCGCGAGTCCAAGTTGCCGCATGCCGTTGCTGCAGGCCGCTCGGCGGGCCGACTCGCGGGCGGCTTGGACTGCGGGCAACAAGAGCCCCACCAGAGCCGCGATGATCGCGATCACCACGAGCAGTTCGACCAGCGTGAAGGCCGGATTACGGTGGTTTCCCGGGAGGCGATGCGTTTTTCGCTGGATCGCATGCGGAAAAAGACGGCCGCAGTGGAGTGTGAGACTCAGTATCATGAGCGAGATCGTAGGCCACTGTCGCTTACGACGTCAACGGCCGTGCTGTGGGAATGATGACGGCCCGCGGCTTGGGCCGTAGCCACTCCACATTGCCGCAGATTGCGATACAACCCAAGCAGGCTCGGAAGACCGGCACGTCAGCCGGCCGATGCCCTGACCTGGCCGGAGGGGGCTGAGTGACCGTGAGCAGTGAATCGACCTCCGCCAGCGAGGCGGCCCGGCGACAGCAGTCGGGAGAGATCGTCGTCGAGACCCGAAACCTCTCGAAGGTCTACCGGGACTTTTGGGGCCGAAGCAAAAAGACGGCACTCAAGCCGCTCGATCTCGACATCCGTCGGGGCGAAATCTTCGGCCTCCTCGGCCCCAACGGCGCCGGCAAGACCACCACCCTCAAGCTGCTGCTCGGGCTCATCTTTCCGACGTCGGGCGAGGCGCTCGTGTTCGGCCGACCGGCCACCGATGTCTCGAAGAACGAGCGGATCGGCTATCTGCCCGAGGAGTCCTACCTCTACAAGTTCCTCGACGCCGAGGAGACGCTCGACTTCTACGGCAGGCTGTTCGACATGCCGCCCGAGGAGCGCCGGCGTCGGGCCGACGCCCTGATCGAGATGGTCGGCCTGTCGCGCGACCGGAAGCGGCAGCTGCGGGAATACTCGAAGGGCATGACCCGCCGGATCGGCGTGGCGCAGGCGCTCATCAACGATCCCGAGCTGGTGATCCTCGACGAGCCCACCAGCGGCCTCGACCCGATCGGCACCCGCGAGATGAAGGACCTCATCATCGACCTCAAGGCGCGGGGCAAGACGGTGATCATGTGCTCGCACCTGCTCGCCGACGTCGAGGACGTCTGTGATCGGATCGCCGTGCTGCACCTCGGCGAACTCAAGGAGCTTGGCCGCGTGGAGGAGCTCCTCCGCGTGACGGGCGTGACCCAGTTTCGGGCCAGTGGCCTGTCGGCCGAGGCGGTCGCCGACGTCAGGAAGGCGCTCGAGCGACACGGCGCGGTCGGCGTCGACGTGGGCAATCCCAGGACCACCCTCGAGGATCTCTTCCTCGAAGTCGTGCGCGACACCGAGGCACGGCCGGGACGCCGCGCCCGTCGGTCCGACGCCGGCCGTTCGGAGTGAAGCGACGCCATGGTGCTGGAGCAGGTGATCCCGAGGTTCGTGGACTGGATCGGCCCGGCGTCGCTCCGCTACATCGCGTCCGCGGCGGTGGCCGCCGTCGTGGCCGCCTTTCTGGCATGGCTCGCCCAGTCCGTGGCGGCCGGGCCGCTCGCGGCGGGTGACCGGGTCTACCGGTCCGTTCTCGCCGGCCTGGCCGATCTCGCCGTGCCGTCGCCCAGACGGGTCTGGGCCCTGGCCCGCCTGGCGGTGCAGGAGTCGCTGCGTCGCAACGTGCTCGTCGTGCTCGGGCTGTTCGCTCTCATCCTCATGTTCGCGGGCTGGTTCCTCGATCCCTCGAGCGTCGACCCAGGGCGGCTGTACATCGGCTTCATTCTCGGGGCCACGAGCCTTCTCGTGTGCCTCGTGACCCTCGTGCTCGCCGTCTTCAGCCTTCCCGCGGACATCAAGTCACGGGCCATTCAGACGGTCGTGACCAAGCCCGTGCGGACCTCCGAGATCGTGCTCGGCAGGACGCTCGGCTTCGCCCTCGTGGGCACCTGCCTGCTGGCGGCCATGGGACTGGCGGGCTGGGCCTTCGTCGTCCGGAGCGTTTCTCACTCGCACGTGGTCGATGCGGACGACGTTTTCGAGGCGTCGGCCGGTGGTGCCGGCTCCGGGCGAACCAGCCTCGACCGTGGCCACCGCCACCGGGTCGTGCTCGATGCGTCTGGCAACGGCGTGGCGGAAACCGCCCACGGCCATCGGCACCGCGTCACGGTGAGCGGCACCGATGCCTCGGGCCGGAATCGCTACGTGGCGGGGGGGCCGCTGGGAATCCTGGAGGCGCGGCGTCCGCTGCGGGGAACGCTGCGGTTCCTCGACCGCGAGGGGCGGCCTGCGGCCAAGGGAATCAGCGTCGGCTCGGAGTGGGCCTATCGCCAGTACATCGAGGGTGGCACGGCCGCCGCCGCCGTCTGGACGTTCGACGGCGTGACGCCCGAGGAGTTCCCCGGCGGACTGCCGCTGGAGATGATCATCCGCGTGTTCCGCACCTACAAGGGCGACATCGAGGCCGGCATCCACGGCACGATCCAGCTCCGCAACCCGACCAGCAGCCTGCGGAGCGAGGCGCTGCCGATCGTCGCCAGGGAGCACACGATCGACTCGCTCCTGATCCCGCGAAGCATCAACACCGTGCTCGCCAACGGCGAACTCAGGGAGGTGGATCTCTTTGCGGACCTCGTGTCCGACGGACGGATCGAGGTCTGGCTCCAGTGCCTCGAGCCGGCCCAGTACTACGGCGTCGCCCAGGCCGACTTCTACCTCCGTGCGGGCGATGGCTCGTTCGCTGTCAACTATGCCAAGAGCTGCCTCGGCATCTGGCTCTCGATGCTCGTCTGCACCGCGCTCGGCGTGATGTTCAGCACGTTCCTGTCGGGGCCCGTGGCGCTGCTGGCGTCGCTGGCGATGCTGCTCGTGGGGCAGTTCCGGGAGTTCATCGCCCGCCTGTTCACCAGCCAGATCACGGGCGACTCGTCGATCGTGCCCGGGGGCGGGCCGATCGAGTCGCTCTACCGCATCGTCACGCAGACGAGCATCACGGTCGATCTCGACGCCACGCCGGCCGTGCAGGCGATGAAGACGGCCGACACGCTCCTGCTGGCGCCGGTCCGGCTGGTGGCAGGCCTGTTTCCGTCGCTCTCGACCCTGGGCACGAGCGACTTCGTCGCCGGCGGCTTCGACGTGCCGGCCGACCTCCTGGCAGCACACACCGCCGAGGCCTTCGGCTACGTGCTGGCCTTCATCGTCGCCGGTGTCTTTTGCCTCAAGGCCCGGGAGGTGGCATCGTGAGCGAATCGTCTCGGGAGCACCGGGGGTCCGGTCAGCAGTCGTGGCTCGGCCTGCGGCCCGCCACGCTGCTGCTGCTCGTCGCGATCGCCGTGCTGCTGGTGCCGCTCTCGGCGCTCAGTCAGCCCGCCGACTCGGCAGGGCCGGGGGGGCTGCTCTCCCGCCTGCGGTCAAAGTTCGGGCTGTCGCAGGCCAATCTCGGCGAGGTCGATCCGACCAGCGAGACGATGCGATTCGCGACCCTGGGGCTCAAGAACATCGCCGTGACCCTGCTCTGGGACCGGGCGAACCACTACAAGAAGGTGGAGGACTGGGCCAACCTCTCGGCGACGCTGGAGCAGATGACGAAGCTCCAGCCCAACTTCTTCTCCATCTGGGACTTCCAGGCGCACAACCTCTCGTACAACATTTCCGTCGAGTTCGACGACTACCACGACCGGTACGCGTGGGTCATCAAGGGGATCGAGTTCCTGCGCCAGGGGATCGGTTTCAACTCCCGTGAGCCGCGGCTGCTCGGGCGGATGGGCTGGTTCATCGGCCACAAGATCGGCAAGTCGGACGAGAAGACGCAATACCGCCGGCTGTTCAAGGCCGACGATGACTTCCATGACCGCGATGATCCCGAGCGGACGCTGCCGGAACGGGACAACTGGCTGGTGTCGCGGGGGAAGTACCGGGCCGGTCAGGCCCTCGCCGACGGGGGCGCTCCGCTCCGCACGACCCCGCTGATCTTCCACAGCGAGCCGATGATGTCGGCGATCAACTACGGGTTCGCGCTGGCCAACGACGGCGAGTTCGGGCCGGCGGCACGCGATGCCTGGCGGCTCGCCAACGAGGAGCTCAACCGCTTCGCGGAGCGCGACATCCCGACGAGCTGGGGGGTGCCCATCCAGTTGCGGCTTCGCGAGGAGGAGGAGCGGCGGGCGGCACAACTCGCCGAGGAGCTCGAGAAGCTGCTGCCCGGCCGGTTCGCGGCTCTCCAGGAGAGTCGTCGCGAGTCGCTCACCCAGGAGCAGCGCGCGGCGCTCGAAACCCCGGCGCTCGACCGGACCGAGGCGCAGCAGCAGGCGGCCGCCGAGGCCGAGTCGCGGATGCAGGTGACCTGGAAGATGGTCGCCCGTGAGGCCCCCGCGGAGCTGCGGGCCCGGGCGGAGACGCTCGCCCGTGACCACACCGAGGCTCAGGAGCGGGCCACGATGATCGACCGCTATCGCGACATCGTGAACTTCGACGTCTGGAGGGCGACGTGCGAGTCGGAGATCACCGAGCCGGCCCTGCGGGCCCGCGAACGGACCTGGACGGCCGACCGTGAGTTCGAGGCCGCCCGCCTGCAGTCGGCCAAGCGGGCCTACGAGGAGGCGTTCGCGGCCTGGCGCGAGGTGCTCGATGCCTCGAAGGTGCTCCGCGAGGATGCGATCACCGCGGACGACCTCGCCGAGATCGTCGGCCGCTACCGGAAGCTGCTCGAGCAGCTCGACGAGCCGTTTCCGAGCCCGTTCGTGCTCCAGGACATTCTCGACCGCGCCCAGCCGGCGTCGTAGCGTCAGGTGCGGGTGACGAGCAGCTTGTCGATGCGGCGACCATCCATGTCGACCACCTCGATCGTCAGACCCTGCCAGTGGATCACATCGCCGGCGGCGGGGATCCGCTCCAGCTCCGCGAGCACGAGCCCCGACACCGTCGAGTAGTCCCGGGGCGTCGCCTCGAGCCGGAGTTCGAGCCGTTCGGCGAGGTCCTCGACGCTGGCACTGCCATCGACCAGCCACGAGCCGTCCTCGCGCTGCACGAACGACTTCTCGGCGCCGCGGTGCTCGTCGTGGATCTCGCCGACGAGTTCCTCGAGCACGTCCTCGAGGGTCACCAGGCCCTCGGTGCCACCGTACTCGTCGAGGACGATCGCCAGCTGGTTCCGCTCCTTCTGGAAGAGCTCCAGCAGGCGATTGAGCGGCATCGTCTCGGGAACGAACACGGCCCGATGAAGCATCTTGCGGAGTTCGATCGGCCAGCCCATCCAGGTGTGCCGCAGAACGTCCTTGATCGACACGTAGCCGATGATGTGGTCGAGCGAGCTCTCGTAGACCGGCAGCCGTGAGTAGCCGGCCATGGCGATCGCGCCGAGAATCTCCCCCTGCGGCGTCTCGATGTCGAGCGCATCGACGTCGATCCGCGGCCGCATGATGTCGCGGACCGTCCGATCGCCGAGCCGCAGGGCCTCGGTGGCCACCGCCTGCTCGACCGCCTCCAGCACGCCCTCGGCCCGTCCCGTCTCGAGGAGATGGTGGATGTCGTCGAGCGACACGCTCGGCTCCGCGGGTGCGCCGGCGCCCAGCAGCCTGAGCAGGGCGGAAGTCGCGGCGCCGAGCCCCCAGACGAGCGGGCGGGCGATCCAGGCCAGCCGCTGCATGACCGGCGCCGCGAACCTGGCGAAGGCCTCGGCACGCCGCAGCGCGAGACGCTTGGGCACCAGTTCGCCGAAGAGCAGCGTCACGAACGACAGGAGCATCACGAATGCCGTCAGGGCGATCGGCCGCGCCGCCGTCGCGATCGCGGGGGGCGCCACGTTCGCGATCCAGACGGTCAGGTCGCTGACGAGGCGGTCGCCGCCGTAGGCCGCCGCGAGCGTGCCGACGAGCGTGATGCCGACCTGCACGGTCGGCAGGAAGCGGTCTGGACTGGCGGCGAGGTCGAGCGCCGCACGGGCCCGCCGATCGCCCTGGTCGGCGAGGGTCCGCAGCCGGCCCTTGCGGCTGGCCACGATCGCCATCTCTGCACCCGAGAAGAACCCGTTGGCGAGGATGAGGGCGAGGACGATGAGAATTTCGTGGACCATGGCGGTGGTGCTCGGTGTCCGGCTCGGCTCAGGACGGGCCCCTGTCGACGGCCGGCCGTTCACCGCGGTCGATCACTGCGAGATTGTCGCGATGCACGACCTCGTCGTA
>CAIKWU010000632.1 GCA_903831155.1 uncultured Planctomycetaceae bacterium
CAGGGGCTCGTGCTCCTCCTCGCGGGACAGCACGGTCGCAGCGAGCACCGGCATCAGCGTGAGCGAAATGACGAGCGAGCCGAGCAACGCGAACAGGACCGTGAGCGCCATCGGCCGGAACAGCTTCCCCTCCGTCCCCTCCAGGAAGAGGATCGGCAGGTAGACGATGGCGATGATCAGCTCGCCGAACATCGTCGGCCCCCGGACCTCGATCGCCGCGTCACGGACCACGTCGATTTTCGAGGCGGTCGGCGGTGCGAGCCCGAGCCGCCGCACGCAGTTCTCGACCATGATCACCGAGCTGTCGACCACGAGGCCGAAGTCGATGGCCCCGAGGCTCATCAGGCTCGCGGGGATGCCGACCGCCCACATCAGGTTGGCGGCGAACAGCATCGACAGGGGGATCGCCAGCGACACGATCAGGCCGGCCCGGACGTTGCCGAGCAGTACCAGCAGCACCGCGATCACGAGCAGCCCGCCCTCGGCGAGGTTGTGGAGCACCGTGTCGAGGGTGCGGGCGATCAGGTCGGAGCGGTCGTAGAGGATCTCGAGCTCCACGCCGGGCGGCAGTGCCTGCCGCACCTCGTTCAGCTTCTCCTTGGCGGCGGTCACGACCCGGCGGCTGTTCTCACCGCGCACCATCATCACCATGCCGGTCACGGCCTCGCCGCGGCCGTCCCGGGTGGCGGCCCCCTGGCGGGTGAGGGCGCCGATCCGCACGGAGCCGATGTCACGAATCAGCACCGGCACGCCACCGGCCGGGCTGCGGACGATCACCCGTTCGATGTCGGCGATGTCGCGGAGCAGCGACTCGCCGCGAATGAACCGCTGCTCGCCGTTCTTGACGACGTAGCCGCCGCCCGTGCTGGTGTTGTTGCGGTCGAGGGCCGCGAGCACCTCCGTGAGGGAGATGCCGTGGGACGACATCCGGTCGGGGTCGACCTGCACCTCGTAGGTTTTCGCGAACCCGCCATGGCTGTTGATGTCGGTCACGCCCGAAACCGTCCGCATCACGGGCGCCACGTCCCACTCGAGAATGCTGCGGAGGTCCATCAGCGACCGCTCGGGCCCCCGGATCTCGAACTGGAGGATCTCGCCGAGGGCCGTGGAGAGCGTGCCCAGCTCCGGGTCGGCCTCGGGCAGGGAGATGCCACCGCGGGCCGCCGGCAGCCGCTCCGCGACGAGCTGCCGCGCCCGCAGGATGTCGGTGCCCTCCGTAAACACGATCGTGACCAGCGAGATGCCGAGCCGCGAGACGCTGCGAAGCTCCGTGACGTTGGGGAGCCCGCTCATCGCGAGTTCGACCGGATAGGTGATCAGCCGCTCCACCTCCACGGGCGGCAGTGTGCCCGCTTCCGTGACGACCTGAACCTGCACGTTGACGAGATCGGGAACCGCATCGACCGGAATCTGCGTGGCGGCATACAGCCCGCCCAGGGCCATCAGCACGAAGAGCGCGATCACCAGCGCCCGATTCGACAACGACCACTCGATGACACCGGACAGCACGCCTGATCCTCCGCGGCGGTCGCCCGCCCCTTTCCGTACCGTCAGCCTTCGTCCTCGAGCAGGAGCTCGCTCTTGAGCAGGAACGCGCCGCGTTCCACGACCTGCTGGCCCGCCTCGAGGCCGCGGGTCACCTCGACGAAGTCGTCGGTCTCGATGCCGGTGCCGACATCGACCCTGCGGAATCCAGCCTCGACTGGCACGAACACGAACGCCCGCCCTTCGTGACGCATCACCGCGGCCACCGGCACCGCCACCACGTCGCGGGTCTCCCCCTGGGGCAGCTCGACCCAGACGAACATCCCGGGCTTGAAGTGGGCGTCGTCGTTGGTGAGGTTGGCCACGATCGGCACGCTCCGCGACGCGGGATCGACGGTCGCGGCGACGTGGTTGATCGTCGCCGTGGTGCGATGCTCCGCCGAGCCCGGCACCGTCACGCGAACCTCCTGGCCCACCGTGACATCGACCGTGGTCCACTGCTTCTCGTGAACCTGGGCCCGCACCCAGAGGCGGCTCGTGTCGGCGACGACGAACATCGGCTCGCCGCTCTTCACGCGTTCTCCGCGGCTCACGAAGATCTCCTCGACGATGCCATCGAACGGGGTGCGAAGGGCGATGCCGCTCAGGCTGCCGCCCGTGGCCGAGTCGCCCTCGCCCGATGCGGCCGCGAGCGGGGGTGCTTCGGTGGACTCGGAGTCGAGCCTGCTGCCCACCAGCGTCCGCAGGTTCTCCCTGGAAACCTGCAGGAGCCGCTCCGCCTGCTCGAGGGCGGCCTGCGCCTTGTCACGGTCCTGGAGCGTGTCGAACCGGGCGCTCTCACAGGCCGAGGTGAAGCTCGCCCGCGCCACCTCGAGGTTGCTCGTCCGCTCCTCGACGATGCGGCCCGAGAGCACGCCCCCGTCGCCCAGTTGCTTCGTGCCGGCGCTCACCTTCTCGACGAGCAGAAGCCGCGAGTAGGCGCCGAGAATCGTCTCCCGGTAGTCGCCGAGCACCCGTCCCTCGAACCGCCGTTCGACATCGTCGAGCGGTGGGTGCGTCGCGAGGACGGCAAGCAGGGACTGCACGTTGTCGGAGATCGTCGAAGCCCATTCGGTCGCCTTGAGGGCGATCGCGCGGTCGTCCTCCCGCTTCTCGACCTCGTCACGGGCGAGGCCGACCTCCGGGCTGGAGATCTCGGCGAGCGAATCCCCCTTGGCGACCTTCTGGCGAACCTCCACGCAGAGCCGCGACACGATGCCATCGACCGGCGACTCATAGTCGAGCCGGCTGCGGGCGTCGTAGTCGAGCCTTCCGGGCACGGTCAGGTGGGCCCGCAGCGGCCGCCGCTCGACCCTCGTCAGGCCGACCTCGTCGCGGGTGGCCGCATCGGTCAGCCGCACGATCGGCGTCCCCTCGCGCTCGCCTGCGCCGCCAGCGGCCGGCGATTCGTGGTCGCCGCCGGTGAAGTGATGCGTCGCCAACCACCACCAGGCGAGACCGCCGAGCAGCAGCACGAGCGTGCCCGGGAGACCGCGGAGAATCGAAGCCCCCAATCGCGACGCTCCGCGGACCCGGGGGGGCCGTGGCGGCTGGTCGGGGGAGTGCTGACTATCGGAAGTCATGTCGTTCTCTGGGGCCGGTCTCATGCTACCGGCTGGCGCGTGACCGGACGAAACGGGTTGCCGACGCACACACGCCGGAGCCTCATGGCGAGGGCAGGGGAACGGGCACGGGCCGCGCGACAGGCTCGGGCAGTCGCGGGCCCGCGTTCGGATCGCGCGGCGGCATCGCCTCTGGCCCGCCCGGCGGAGGTGGCACGGTCGCCGGCGCCTCGTCGGTGGGGGGGAACTGCTCCAGCTGGAGCAGGTCGGCGATCGTCACGGCTCCCGTCCAGCGGTCGGCCTGCGCCTCGACGAACGCGAGTTCCGTCTCGGTGAGGATCCGCTGGGCCTGGAGCAGGCTGAGAAACGTGACCTCGCCCCGGGCGTAGAGCTGCTGCGTGAGCTGCACGGTCTCGCGGGCCTTGGGGAGGATCGACTGCTCGTACCAGTCGGCCTGTCGCTGGGCGGTGCGGTAGGTGGCGATCGCCTCCGCGGCCTGGGTGGCGAGGTCGAGCTCGATGGTCCGCAGTTCCGCGCGGGAGGTCGCGATGTCGGCGCGGGCGGAACGAATGTTGCCCTGGTTGCGGTCGAAGAGCGGCACCTCCATCATCACCTGCATCAGGGCCTGCTGCTGTGCGGGCCCCACCTGCCGCTGGTAGCCGCCGAGCACGTTGATGTTGGGGATGGGCTCGACCGCGGCCCGCTCGAGGGCCCACTGCGCCTGGGAGATCCTCGACTCCGCGGCACGGGGCCTGGCGTTCGAGCGGACGATCGCCTCCTGGAGCGTCTTGAGGTCGAACCAGGGGATCTTCTGGAACATATCGGCCTCGATCGTGCCCACGTCCGCACGCGGCAGGCCCACGGCGGCGGCGAGTTCCCGGCGGCCCGTCTCGATGTAGACCGAGGCGTTGATCAGCCGGACCTCCGCCCGGTCGCGTTCGATGCTCCAGAAGAGAACGTCGGCCTTGGTGCCCTCGCCCGCCTCGGCGAGCGCCGTGCCGATGTCGTACGACCGCTTGGCGATGTCGAGCAGCAGCCGGTAGATCTCCAGCCGCCGCTGGGCGACGAGGAGGGCGTAGAATCGCTGGCGGACGTCGCGGAGGACGTCGAACCGGGCGCGGATCAGGTCGTACTCGCTCTTCTGCACGTCGCGGAGCGCGGCCTGCTGGGCGAGCCGTAGTTTGCCCGCGGTCACGACGTCCTGGACGGCGTAGTAGTCCCACTGGCTCTCGGGGCCGGCGATCTGGGGCGATCCCATCGCCACGCTCGGATTGGGATAGAGCCGGGCCTGCACGGCCTGACCGCGGGCCGCCTCCACCGCGGCCAGGGCGGCGCGGAGTTTCGGATGGCTCCGTTCAGCGAGGGCGACGAACTCGGGGAGCGTCGTGGGGGTGGGCCGCAGGTCGCTCACGATCGCCGTCGAGCCGCTCGATCGTTCCGCGAGGTTCACGCCGGGGTCGGCCACGTCGAGCGACGCGGTCGCCGGCAGTGGCCAGGGCGCGACGGCCGTCGGGGGCTGACCGCGACCCTCCGTCGCAAGGCCGAGGCCGAGCGACGCCAGGACCGCGACGGGAGCGACCAGTCGTGGGCGGACGGCCGCCATGGTCGTGAGGTCGGAGGGACGGTTCACCGTGCGGAAATCGACGTGTCGAGGGGGCTGCCTTCACTCGCAGCGTCGCCGCGACCGGAACACCGCGGACATGGTGACCCTGGCTCGACGAGGGGCTCTGGGAGCCCGGGGTTCTGGGCCGTTCGCCGTGATGCTGGCAGAATGCGGCGGGGCGATCATCAGGGAGGGATGCAAATGACAGGCACACACGGCAGGCTCTGGTTCGCTGCGGTTTTCGTGCCGCTGGTCGTCGTTGCCGCGTCGCTCGGGGCGGATGAGCCGAGCCCTGACGCCGCGGTCGGGCGGCACGCGGCCGGCGGCGCGATGACGCCGGTGAATCAGGTGGTGACCCCGGCCGGCGTGCAGGTCGAGCTCGAGGGGATGCGGCCGCAGTCGCTGGCACTCTCGCCGGACGGCCGCCTGCTCGTGGCCGCCGGCAAGGCGCACGAGGTGGTGGTCGTCGATTCCGAATCGGGCACGCTGCTGTCGCGGGTGCGGCCCGCGGCGGACGGTGTGACGGTGCCGCCCGCGCCGGAGAGCCCCGATCGCAACCTCCATCCCGACAAGCAGGCTCTCGGCAGCTTCACGGGGCTCGTCTTCGCTCCCGACGGCCGCCATCTCTACATGAGCAACGTGCACGGGTCCGTGAAGGTGTTCGCGGTCGTCGCCGGCGAGGTGAGGGCGTCGCACGCCATTCCGCTGCCGCCGGCGAACGCGCCCGCACGCAAGCCCGAGATTCCCAGCGGCCTCGCGGTGTCGCCCGATGGCCTGCGGCTCTACGTGTGCGGCAACCTCTCCAACCGGCTCCTGGAGGTCGACCTGGCCACCGGCCGCACGACGCGGACGTTCGACGTCGGGGTGGCGCCCTACGACGTCGTGCTGGTCGGGGGCACCGCCGTGGTCAGCAACTGGGGGGGGCGTCGGCCGGGCCCGGACGACCTCGCCGCTCCCGCCGGCAAGGGGACGAAGGTTCGTGTCGATCCGGTGCGGCACGTGGCGAGCGAGGGCACGGTGAGCCTGGTCGATCTCGCCTCGGGCGAGGTCAGGGAGCTGCTCACGGGCCTGCACGCCTCGGCGCTGGCGATTTCGCCCGATGGCCGTCACGTGGCCTGTGCCAACGCCGCCTCCGACAACCTCTCGATCATCGACGTGGGCCGCGGCGAGGTGATCGACACCGCGTGGGTCAAGCGGACGCCCGCGGACCTCTTCGGCGCGTCGCCGACGGCCCTCGCCTTCGCCCCCGACGGCCGGCGGCTCTACGTCTGCAACGGCTCGCAGAACGCCGTCGCGGTGCTCGACTGGGATCCCGACGAGCGGGGCGCGACGCGGCTGGTCGGGCTCGTGCCGACGGGCTGGTATCCGGCCGCGATCGTGTTCGACCCGGGACGGAACCAGCTCGCGGTGGCCAACATGAAGGGGCTGCCGCCGAAGCCGCGAAAGCACGGCCGCTCGGAGGGCTTCAACTCCCACATGCACCATGGGTCGCTGTCGCTCGTGCCGGTGCCGGAGGACGGGCCGCTGGCCGCACTCTCGGAACGCGTCGATCGCAACATGCGGGCCGCGGCGGTCCGCGAGGCCTTCGCCCCGCCGCGGCCCGACGCGCCGCCGCGGGCGATCCCCGAGCGGATCGGTGAACCGAGCCTGATCGAGCACGTGGTCTACATCATCAAGGAGAACCGCACCTACGACCAGGTGCTCGGCGACCTGCCTGCCGGCCGCGGTCGGCCGGAACTCTGCGTGTTCGGCGGCGACATCACGCCGAACCAGCATGCCCTCGCGACCACCTTCGTGCTTCTCGACAACACCTACTGCTGCGGCATCCTCAGTGCCGACGGCCACAACTGGAGCGCGTCGGCGATCGCCACCGACTACGTGGAACGGAGCTTCGCGGGGTTCCCGAGGAGCTATCCCGACGGCATGGGAGACGCGGAGACCGACGCGCTGGCATGGTCGCCCGCGGGCTTCATTTGGGACGCGGCCCTGGCCCGCGGCCGCTCGGTGCGAAACTACGGCGAGTACATGATGCCCCGCGTCCGTTGGCGGGATCCGCAGCGGCGGGGCAGGCCGGGCTTCGCAGCCTGCCATGCCGCCTGGAAGGCGGGGCCCGGCCAGGGCGACGTGATCTTCGAGTGTGCCCCGGCGGTGGAGTCGCTCCGCGAGGTCTCGCCCACGGCCACGGTCGGCTGGGACATGAGCGTGCCCGACCAGTTCAGGGCCGATGTCGTGATCGCCGAACTCACCGACTTCGAGCGCCGGGGAACGTATCCGAATCTCGTGATCATCTGCCTGCCCAACGATCACACCAGCGGCACCGCCGTCGGCTGCCCCACGCCGGCCGCCTGCATGGCCGACAACGACCTGGCCTTCGGCCGGATCGTCGAGGCCCTCTCGCGGAGCCGCTTCTGGCCGAAGATGGCGATCTTCGCCATCGAGGACGACCCGCAGGCGGGCTGGGACCACGTCAGCGGCTACCGCACCACCTGCTACGTGGCCAGTCCCTACGCGAAGCGCAACGCCACCGTGAGCACCCTCTACAACACCACGAGCCTCCTGAGGACGATCGAGCAGATCCTCGGGATCCCGCCGATGAACCAGTTCGACGCCTCGGCCACGCCGCTGGCCGACTGCTTCGCCGACGCGCCCGACCCGACGCCGTTCGCCGCCCTGCCGGCGACCGTGCCGCTCGACCAGATGAACCCCGATCCCAAGGCGATCCTCGACCCCGTTCTCAGGGCCGGGGCGCTTGCGAGCGCGGCGATGAACTTCGACGAGATCGACAAGGCGCCGGAGGACGAACTCAACCGGTTACTCTGGCACGCGATGCGCGGCGGAGCGGCGGCGTATCCCGAGTGGGCGGCCGGCACGGCCGAGGACGACGACTGATTCGCCTCCCGGCCGCGGATCCAGGCCGGGCAGCAGGCTGCGGGCGTCTCGCGGGAGGGCTCGGGACTGCCCATGCCCCGTCGCCGGACGTTCGCGTCGGGCATCCTGCCCGCCGCTCGCTGCATGTCCGCTGCGCTTCGCCATCCTGGCTCCGCTTGCTCCCATAGCCCGGCTCACGGGGCATGGGCAGCCCCGAGCGGACTTTGCGGTCGGGAGGGGGGCCGGGCCGCATCTGAGGGCGACGGGATGCAGCACGATGCGCACGGTCCCGAGTGGGGAGCGTGCGCGACGACGCTACAATCCGGGGGAGATGCGAGTGCCGTTTCATCCTGCGATGGTGTCGTCGTGCGGCGCGGTCCTGGCCGTGACGGTGGCGGTTTCGTCGGCGGCCGACCTGCCGCTCTCGTTCAACCGCGACATCCGGCCGATCCTCTCGGACAACTGCTTCGGCTGCCACGGCCCCGACTCCGCGAACCGTCAGGCGGGGCTCCGGCTCGATGTCCGCGATGCAGCGATCGCCGAACTCGAGAGCGGCACGCGGGCGATCGTGCCCGGCGAGGTCGAGGCCGGTGAGCTCGTCGCCCGGATCATGAGCGACGACGCGGATCTGGTCATGCCGCCGCCCGAGGCCAAACTCGGCCGGCTCGCCCCCGAGCAGGTCGCGATCCTGAAGCGTTGGATCACCGAGGGGGCGGCCTACGAGCCGCACTGGGCGTTCGTGCCGCCCCGGAAGCCGGCCGATCTCGCGACGACCGACGACGGCGGGCCTCTCGACCGAATCGTCGCCGGCCACCTCGCCGGCCGCGGCCTCACCCTCCAGCCGGAGGCTGACCGGGTCACGCTCATCCGCCGGGCCTCGTTCGACATCACCGGCCTGCCGCCGACGCAGGAGGAGGTGGCGGCGTTCCTCGGCGACTCGCGGCCGGATGCCTACGAGCGGCTCCTCGACCGGCTTCTCGCGAGCCCGAGGTATGGCGAGCGGATGGCGGCCGACTGGCTCGACGTGGCCCGCTACGCCGACAGCTACGGCTTTCAGGTCGATCGCGAGCGGCCGATGTGGCGGTGGCGTGACTGGGTCGTCGATGCCTTCAATCGCAACCTCCCGTGGGACCAGTTCGTCACCTGGCAACTCGCCGGAGACCTCCTGCCCTCCGCCGGCGACGAGCAGATCCTGGCCACCGCCTTCAACCGGCTCCACCAGCAGGAGAGCGAGGGTGGCTCCGTCGAGGAGGAGTATCGCGTCGCCTACGTCAACGACCGCACGACGACGTTCGGCACCGCGTTCCTCGGCCTCACGCTCGAGTGCGCGCGGTGCCACGACCACAAGTTCGATCCGCTGCCGCAGCGGGAGTACTACCAGCTGTTCGCCTTCTTCGACGACGTGGACGAGGCGGGGCTCTACTCCTACTTCACTCCCTCCACGCCGACGCCCAAACTTCGGCTGCTCGACGACCCGGCCCGCGACCGGCTGGCAAAGGCCGAGGAGGCCTGCGGTGAGGCGGTTGCGAGGCTCGAGCGGATCGAGGACCAGGCCCGCGACCGTGTCGCGGCCTGGCTGGCGGGCGGCGTCGAGCCGCACGCGTCGTTTTCCCAGGTCGCCGATGCCGGTCGGCTGCGGGGGGAAATCGTCCACTACACCTTCGATGACCGCGACGCGGACGGCAGGTTCGCAAGCCTGGCGCCGTCGGCGCCGCCCGCGGAGGCTCGTCCGGACGCCCGCGAGGGGCTGAAGGACCGGCAGGAGAAGGCTCCCGATCTGCGGGCGAAGTCACCGCAGGACAACGTGCTCGTCGCCGGCCGCAGCGGGCGGGGGATCCGGCTCACCGGGGACCACCCCGTCGAGACGCCGGTGGGGAACTTCCGCCGCAGCCATCCCTTCACGATCGCGGCCTGGATCAACTCGCCCGCCGCGGCGGAGCGGGCCGTCATCTTTCATCGTTCGCGGGCCTGGACCGACGCCGCCAGCCGCGGTTACGAACTGCTCATCGACCGCGGCCACCTCCGCTGGTCGTTGATCCACTTCTGGCCGGGCGACGCGGCGAGCGTGCGGGCGCTCGAGCCGCTTCCGATCGACCGGTGGGTGCACGTCGCGGTCACGAGCGACGGCTCGGGGAGGGCCGCGGGGCTGCGGCTCTTCATCGACGGCCATCCTGCGGCGATCGAGGTGGTGAAGGACTCGCTCACGCGCGAGATCACCGGCGGGGGCGGCGACACGATCACGATCGGCGAGCGCTTCCGGGACCACGGCTTCAAGGGGGGCGTGGTGGACGAGTTCCGGGCATTCGACCGGGAACTCGCGCCGCTGGAGGTTCGGGAGATCGTCGAGCCCGGTACGATCGCCCGCGCGCTCGAGTCGAGGTCCGACGGCGACGCGCTCGCCGACTGGCACGCGCGGACGATCGCACCGGAGGCGGTTGCGGAACGGAAACTCGTCGAGAACGCCCGCCGCCACCGCGACGACGTCGCCGAGAAGCCGGCGGAGATCATGGTGATGCGGGAGCTGCCGCAGCCGAGGGCCGCCTACGTTCTGGAGCGGGGCGACTACGACAAGCGTCGCGATGCGGTCGAGCCCGGCACCCCCGCGGCCCTGCCGCCGTTTCCCGCCGATCAGCCGAAGAACCGCCTCGGCCTCGCCCGCTGGCTCGTCGCGGCCGACCACCCGTTGCTCGCCCGGGTGACCGTGAACCGCCTCTGGCAGTCGCTCTTCGGGGTCGGGATCGTGCCGACCTCCGAGGATCTCGGCAGCCAGTCGGCACGGCCGGAGCATCCCGAGGTGCTCGACCTGCTCGCCTGGCGGTTCTCCCACCCCGTCGCCGACGGAGGCTATGGGTGGGACCTGAAGCGGCTCGTGAAGGAGATCATGCTGTCGCGGGTCTACCGGCAGCGGAGCATGGCCGATGCGGCCACCATGGCCGACGACCCGCTCAACCACTGGCTGGCCCGCGGCCCGCGGCATCGCCTGCCCGCGGAGATGATTCGCGACGGCATCCTCGCCGCCAGCGGGCTTTTGGTGGAGGCGCGGGGCGGCCCGCCGGTGAAGACCTACGATAGCCCGGAGTCGTTCAAGCCAGCCGCGGCCGACACCGGCGACGCCCTTCATCGCCGCAGCCTCTACACCTTCTGGCGACGGACGGGCCCGGCCCCGGTGCTGGAGACGTTCGACGTGCCGAAGCGGGTGGTCTGCGTGGCCCGCCGCGACGTGACGAACACGCCGCTGCACGCGCTCGTGCTCCTCAATGGCCCCCAGTTCGTCGAGGCCGCCCGGGTGCTCGCCGAGCGGATGCTCGTGGAGCACGACGGCACGGGCGAGGCGGCGGTCGCGGCAGCCTTCGAACGACTCACGAGCCGGTCGCCCGATCCCGAGGAGCGGCGGATCCTCGGGCGGATGCTCGAGGAGCAGGCCGACTGGTACCGGACGCACCCGGAGGATGCCGAGGCGGTCGTCACCGTGGGGGCGACGAAGCCGCGGCCGGGCCTCGCGGCCAACGACGTCGCCGCGGTGGCCGGCGTGGTCAACGCCCTGATGAACTACGATGGCTGCGTGGTGAAGCGATGACGCAACCTCCCGTGAATCGCCGCGACTGGCTCCGCTCGTTCGGGCTCGGCTTCGGCGGGCTCGCGGTCGCGGATCTCCTCGCCCGCGACGCGACGGCCACCCCCCCGCTGCGGCTGCCTCCCGGATCACACGGCGGCGTGCTCGACGGATTCCACGTGCCGCCGAGGGCGAAGCGGGTGATCTACCTCTTCCAGTCGGGCGGTCCCTCGCAGCTCGACCTGTTCGACCACAAGCCGCTGCTCGTGGAGAAGGACGGCGAGCAGCTCCCCGACAGTGTCCGTGGCGGCCAGCGGCTCACCGGCATGTCGGGCAACCAGAGCTCGATCCCACTCGCGGCCTCGCCGTATGCGTTCGCGAGGCACGGCGAGAGCGGGGCCTGGATGAGCGAACTGCTGCCGCACACGGCCGAGATCGCCGACCGGCTGTGCATCGTCCGCTCGATGTTCACCGAGAGCATCAACCACGGTCCCGGCGTCACCTTCATGCAGAGCGGCTCGCAGATCCCGGGGCGGCCGAGCATCGGTGCCTGGCTCGACTACGGGCTCGGCAGCGTGCAGGACGACCTCCCTTCGTTCGTCGTCCTGCTCACGAAGAACAAGGGCGGACAGCCGCTGATGAGCCACCTCTGGGGCGCCGGCTTCCTGCCCACCAGGCACCAGGCGGTGCGGTTCCGCTCGGGGGCCGACCCCGTGCTCTACGTGAACAACCCGCCGGGTGTGTCGGCGGGCAACCGCCGCCTGATCCTCGACGGGCTCCGCGACCTCCATCAGCACGAGTACGCCGCCACGCCCGACGCCGAGATCCAGGCGCGCATCGCCAACTACGAGATGGCGTTCCGGATGCAGGCGAGCGTGCCGGAGGTGACGAACTTCGCCGACGAGCCGGCGCACGTGCTCGAGATGTACGGTCCCGACGCCAGGGATCCCGGGACGTTCGCGTCGAACTGCCTGCTCGCCCGCCGCCTCGCGGAGCGGGGCGTGCGGTTCATCCAGCTCTACCATCAGGACTGGGACCACCACGGCGGCCTCAAGGGCGGCATCACGAGCGAGTGCCGGCAGACCGACCAGCCCGCCGCCGCCCTCGTGAAGGATCTCGCCGCCCGCGGCATGCTCGACGACACGCTCGTGGTCTGGGGAGGGGAGTTCGGTCGCACCAACTACTGCCAGGGGCTGTACAGGCCGGGACAGGATTTCGGCCGCGATCACCATCCGCGGTGCTTCACGATGTGGCTGGCGGGCGGCGGCATCAGGCCGGGCACCACCTACGGCGAGACCTGTGAGTTCGGCTACAACGTCGTTCGCGATGGCGTGCACGTGCACGACTTCCACGCGACGATGCTTCATCTGCTGGGCATCGACCACGAGCGGCTGACCTACAGGTTCCAGGGCCGCCGCTATCGGCTCACCGACGTGCACGGGAAGGTCATCGAGGGCATCCTCGCCTGACGGGTCGAACGGTCTCGGAAGGCCCGCTCACTCCTTCACGGGTGCGAAGCCCCGCTTCCGCATCAGGGCGTCGATCGTGGCGTCGCGGCCGCGAAAGGCGCGGTAGCCCTCCTCGGGGTCGATCGTGTTGCCGGCCGAGAGCACGTGCCGCCGCAGCCGCTCCGCCACCGCGGAATCCCACGGGCCTTCCGCCTCCGTGAACGCCTCCCAGGCGTCGGCCGTCAGCGTGTCGGCCCAGAGGTAGCTGTAGTAGCCGGCCGAATAGCCGTCGTCGGCGAAGATGTGGCTAAAGTGCGGGATCCGGTGCCGCATCACGATCTCCGCCGGCATGCCGATCGTCTCGAGCGTCTGCCGCTCGAAGGCCGCGGGATCGATGGGCGCGTCGCCCGCGAGGTGGAGCCGCATGTCGACGATCGCGCTGGCCAGGAACTCCACCGTGCGGAAGCCGGCGTTGAAGGTCTCGGCCCGGCGGATCCGGGCCACGAGGTCCGGCGGGATCGGCTCGCCGGTGCGGCAGTGCACGGCGAATCGCCCGAGCACCTCCGGGGTCGAGAGCCAGTGTTCGAGGATCTGCGACGGCAGCTCGACGTAGTCGCGGGCCACCCGCGTGCCGGCCAGCGAGGGAAGCGAGACGTCCGAGCAGAGGCCGTGCAGGGCGTGGCCGAACTCGTGGAACAGCGTGGTGGCGTCGTCCCAGCTGAGCAGGGCGGGCTCGCCCGGCGGCGGCTTCACGAAGTTGCAGTTGTTGGAGACGATCGGCAGAACCGGGCCGTCGAGCCGCTCCTGTGGACGGTAGTCGCTCATCCACGCGCCGGACTTCTTGCCCGCGCGAGCGTAGGGATCGAAGTACCACAGACCGGCGGCACGGCCATCCCGCCCCCGCACCTCCCAGACGCGGACATCGGGATGGAACACGGGCACCGTTCCGTCCGGAACCGGAACGAACGACAGGCCGAAGAGCCGCTCGGCCACGAAGAACATCCCGTCCCGGAGCCGGTCGAGTTGGAGGTAGGGCGTGATCTCCGACTCGTCGAGGTCGTACCGCTCCTTGCGGACCTTCTCGGCGTAGAAGCGGTAGTCCCAGGGCTCGATCGTGATGCCGGCGTGCTCGGCGCCCGCGATCGCCTGCATGTCGGCCACCTCCTCGCGGACCCGGGCCACGGCCGGTCGCCAGACCGCCTCCATGAGCTCGACGGCCCGCTCCGGCGACTTCGCCATCGAATCTTCGAGCCGCCAGTGGGCATGCGTGGGAAAGCCGAGCAGCTTCGCCCGCTGTGCCCGCAGGGCGAGGATGTGCGTCACCACGGCCTTGTTGTCGGTCTCGTTGCCGCGGTCGCCGCGGCCGACGAACATCCGCCAGACCCGCTCGCGAAGGTCGCGGCGTTCGGCGAAGGTGAGAAACGGCTCGACGCTCGAACGCGTGTTGGGAATGGCCCAGGCACCCGCCCTGCCGCGCTCCTCCGCCGCCTCGGCCGCGGCACGGCGGGCCGTCTCGGGAAGTCCCGCGAGGTCGGCCTCGGCCTCGAGAAACACGGCGGTGCCGTTCTCCTCCGCGAGCACGTTCTGAGCGAAGGTGGTGTGGAGGCTGGCGAGCCGCTGGTTGATCGATGCCAGTTCCGCCTGCTCGTGGGCGTCGAGCCTCGCGCCCGCCAGCACCAGGTTGGTGAACAGCACCTTCGCCGCCCGGCGTTCCTCGGCCTGCAATCCCGCGGCGGCGGCCGACTCGTGGACGGCGGCGACGCGGCGGAAGAAGGCGGAGTTCTGGACGATCCTGTCCTGGAAGGCCGCGAGCTTCGGGGCCATCTCCCGCTCGACGGCCTGGAGCGGCTCGTCGCTGAGGCCGTTACAGAACACGCCATAGACCGTCATGACTCGGTCGAGCGGCCGGCAGGCCCGCTCATAGGCGGCGATCGTGTTGGCAAACGAGGCCGGCGCCGGATCCGCGGCGATGCGGTCGACGGCGGCGAGTTGATCGGCCATCGCCTCGTCGAGAGCCGGGGCGAAGTCCGCCACCCGCACCCGATCGAAAGGGGGCACGCCGCCGAAGGGGCCCGCCCACGGGGCGGTGAGCGGAAGGTCGGCAGCCGGGGCGGTGGTCGTCATGGCGAGAAGGAGGCTCCAGAGGACCGCCCGGAGGCCGCTGCGGTGATCGCGATCGTCGGTTTCAGGCATGGGACGACCCTAACACCGGGCGTTTCACCGGGTCAATCAGGCGACGCGGCCCGATGGCCTCGCCCGCGCATGAAAAAACCCCGGCCCTCGCGAGTGCGAGGGCCGGGGCCGTGTTGTCGTTCGAGATGTCC
>CAIKWU010000633.1 GCA_903831155.1 uncultured Planctomycetaceae bacterium
CGGACGATCACCGACATCCTCGGCGAGACGAGCCTGGAGCGGAAATGCCGCTTCCTGTTCGGGCTCTGCCTGTTCCTGCTGATCGCCGGAAGTTTCTGGTGGTATGGCAGCCGCACCGAGCAGCTGGTCTACGCGACCACGCGGAGCACGGGCCGCCACCTCGTCGACGCCATCATGCTCCAGTATCACTGGAAGACGCTGGAGAAGGAGCAGCAGCGGACGAGCCTGATCGAGATGCTCGGCCGCACCCTGCAGAACCAACCCTACAGCTGGCGACTGCTCGACCCCGAGGCGACCCCGGAGGAGCGGGCCGGCTACAAGCGGCTCGACGCGGCGGTGCTCGACTACTTTCGCGATCGGCCGCCGCAGCAGACGCCGGCCGGCTCGGACGGCAAGCTGGTGCCCGAGTATCGGGAGTTTCGCACCGAAGACGCCTCCGAATACCACTACTACCAGTCGGTGCGTGCTCGCAAGAGCTGCCTCGTCTGCCATCAGTACCGCGGCCTCATCGGCGATCCGCCGGCGGGCTTCGACGAATCCTTGCATCCTCGGCAGGCCGAGAACGATCTCATGGCCGTGGTCAAGGTGGTGATGCCGGACTCGGCGACTCGCAAGGCGATCAACTGGAACCGAGCCATCCTGCTGACGACGGCGTTCGTGACCGTCTTTCTCGCGATGCTCGTCGCCTACGCGATCGTCCGGTACGTGATCGTGAAGCCGCTCGACCACCTGCGGAACGTGAGCGAGGAGATCCGGCGGGGCAACCTCGACGCCCGCGCCGACGTCCACACGGCCGACGAGTTCGAGGAGCTCGGTCTGGCGTTCAATCGCATGCTCCGCGGGCTGATCGACTCGCAGGAAGAACTCCGCAAGACGAACGCAACGCTCGACGGCAAGGTGGACGAGCTGGCCCGTGCCAACCTCAACCTCTACGAGATGAACCGGCTCAAGGGAGACTTCCTGGCGACCATGAGCCACGAGCTCCGCACACCGCTCAACAGCATCATCGGCTTCTCCGACGTGCTGGGCTCGATCGAGTCGCTCGACCCGAAGCAGAAACGCTACGTGGAGAACATCCGCTCCTCGGGGCGGATGCTCCTGGAGATGATCAACGACATCCTCGACCTGGCCAAGATCGAGGCGGGGAAGATGGAGGTCCGGGTCACGACCTTCGCGGTCGAGTCGGTCGTCTCGGCCCAGTGCGACATGGCGCGGCCCCTCGCCGAGCGGAAGCGGATCGACCTCCTGCACGACGTGGGGCCGGGGCTCGAGGCCGTTGAGCAGGATCAGGCGAAGGTGCAGCAGATTTTGGCCAATCTCCTTTCCAACGCCGTGAAGTTCACGCCGGAGGGAGGGCGGGTGGACGTGATCGCGAGGCTCGACGACGGGGAGGAGGAGCAGCCGCGGACGTTCGTCGTCGAGGTGGTCGACACCGGTGTCGGAATCGCGGACGAGGAGCGGCAGACAATCTTCGAGAAGTTTCGCCAGGGGCATGTGTTCCAGGGCGACGACGCGATGACGCGGGAGTTTTCCGGGACGGGGCTCGGGCTCTCGATCGTCCGGGAGCTCTGCAGGCTCTTGGGTGGCGACGTCCTCGTGGAGAGCCAGCTCGGCCGCGGCAGCCGATTCACCGTGCGCCTGCCCGTGCGGCTGTCGCCGATCGAGGATCCGGACGTGGCGCTCGAGATGGGCGGCGTGCGGGAGGTCGTGTAGAGGGCGAACGAGCGCGTTTCGAGGAGAGGATGCCCGCGATGGCGAAGGATCGTGACGAGGTCGAAGTGGTGCTGTTCACCGATGGGGCCTGCAGCGGCAACCCGGGCCCCGGCGGCTGGGCCTACATCCTCCGCCACCCGGAGAGCGGCCGCGAGACGAAGGATTCCGGCGCGGAGCCCGCGACCACCAACAACCGCATGGAACTCACGGCCGTCGTGCAGGGGCTCGGGCAGCTCAAGCGGGCGACGGTGGTGGAGCTCGTGACCGACAGCAAGTATGTGGGCACCGGCCTCTCCGAGTGGCTGCCCCGCTGGAAGCAGCAGGGCTGGAAGCGGAAGGAGAAGGGCCGGCTCGTGCCGGTGAAGAACGAGGATCTCTGGCGGGAGCTCGATCGCCTCGCCGCCTCGCACACGATCCGCTTCTCGTACGTGGCGGGGCACTCGGGACATCCGGAGAACGAGGAGTGCGACCGTCTGGCCGTCGAGGCCTACCGGGAGCTGCAGCGGAATGGCGGGTGATGCGAGCCTCACGACACGCCTCGAGCGGCTGCCGGGCGTGGGAACCGCGCGGGCGGAGAGGCTCGCGAAGCTCGGGCTCGTGACCGTGCGCGACGCCCTGATGCATTTCCCGCGGGAGTACCGCGACTTCTCCGGGGCCCACGCGTTCGTCGATCTCCACGAGGGAGAGCATGCCTCGATCGCCGGCGAGGTGGTCGATGCGGGCACCCGGACGCTCTTCTCGGGCCGCACGATGCTCGTCGTGTCGCTGGCCTGCGGCGCGGGCCGCGTGCGGGCCGTGTGGTTCAACATGCCCTTCATGGCGAAGCGGTTCGCCAAGGGGATGAAGGTGGTCCTCGCCGGCCAGCCGCGGCTCGCCTCCGGCGCGTGGGAGTTCGCCCACCCCGACGTCCGCTGGCTCGCCGGCGGCGAGGAGGCCCACGCGTCGGACTGGCTGGCGGTCTATCCGCTCGCCGAGGGCGTGCAGCAGTCGCACGTGCGGCTCGCGGCGCAGGCGGCACTCGACCACGCCGCGGGCGTCTGCCCGGAGGCGCTCCCCGAGCACATGCTGGCGGCGAAGTCGCTCCTGCCGATCGAGCGTGCTTTTCGCGAGATCCACTGCCCGTCGAGCCGCGGGATGATCGACGAGGCGAGGCGGCGGTTCGTCTACCAGGAACTGCTGATGCTGCAGCTGGCCCTGCGGATGCACCGCAGCCGCCAGCAGCGGAGCCAGGCGGCGCCGGCGATCGTGGTCGATGCCCGGCTCGATGCCCGGATCCGGGCGCGGTTTCCCTTCGAGTTCACGCCGGCGCAGCGACGGGTCTGTGCGGAGATCGCGGCCGACATGGCGCGGCCGGAGCCGATGAATCGGCTGCTTCAGGGGGACGTCGGCAGCGGCAAGACCGCGATCGCGGTGTACGCCATGCTCGCCGCGGTGGGCACGAAGGTCTCGGCCGACTCGTCCGACCGCCACCAGGCCGCGATCATGGCGCCGACGGAACTCCTCGCCCGGCAGCATCACCAGACGCTCTCCCGACTGCTCGCTGGAAGCGGGGTGGAGATCGAGTTGCTCGTCGGCGGCCAGACGGCGAAGCAGCGGGAGGCCGCGCTCGCCCGCATCGCGGCCGGAAAGGTCGGGATCGTGGTCGGCACGCAGGCGCTCGTCGCGGGCACGGCCCGGTTCAGGAACCTGGGGCTCGTGGTGATCGACGAGCAGCACCGCTTCGGCGTGCTGCAGCGGGCGGTGCTCCAGCAGGGGCAGGCCGACCCGCACACGCTGGTGATGACGGCGACCCCGATTCCCCGCACGATCGCCCACGCGGTCTACGGCGATCTCGACGTCTCCGTGCTCGACGAGCCGCCGCCGGGTCGGCAGCCGGTGGCCACGTATCGCGTGGGCCCCGACGACCTCGATCGCTGGTGGGAGTTCGTCGGCAAGAAGCTCGCCGGCGGCCGCCGCGGCTACGTGGTGGTGCCGGCCGTCGAGGAGTCGAAGCGGGATCTCGCCAGCATCGCCTCGGCCTACGAGTCGCTCGCCAACGGGCCGCTCGAGGCCTTCCGCCTCGGGCTCGTCCACGGCCGCCTGAAAGCCAGGGAGAAGGCGGCCGTGATGGAGGAGTTCCGGGAGGGGAAGCTCGACGTTCTCGTGGCCACCAGCGTGATCGAGGTGGGGATCGACGTGCCCGAGGCCACGATCATGACCATCCTCGACGCCGAGTCGTTCGGGCTGGCGCAGCTTCACCAGCTCCGGGGCCGCGTGGCCCGCGGGGCGACGCAGGGGATCTGCGGGGCGGTGACGTCGTCGCAGGCCGATCCCCATCCGCGGGTCGACGCCTTCGTCGCCACCACCGACGGATTCCAACTGGCGGAGAAGGACCTCCAACTCCGCGGCCCGGGCGACCTCGTGGGCACGAAGCAGAGCGGCATGCCTCCGCTCTATCTCGCCGACCTGCTCCGCGACGGCACGGTCGTCGCGGAGGCCCGCCGCGACGCCCTCGAACTCTTCGAACGGGATCCCGCCCTGGCCGACCCCGCACTCGAACGGCTGAGAAAGCTGATCATCGACCGCTGGGGCCCGACGCTGGGACTCGGTACGATCGGGTGACCCCGGATCTGTTCGGGGCCCGTGTCACTTCGGGAAGACCGCTCATGTTCGCGTTCGCGACCGCCGTCAAATCGTATCTCGCCCCGGTCGTCGCCCTGCAGGTGGCCCAGCAGGTGCTGGTCGATTCGGGCTTCCAGGTCTTCGATGCCGCCTGTCCTGGGAAGATCACCGTCGGTGGCGAGCACCCGGGGGGCGTGCTCGTGACGGCCGTGTCGATCGATTGCGAGGGCGGGTCGGCGACCGTCATCAACGCTTTCTGCCCGCACGACGCGGGAGCGGCCTCCGCCCAGCAGATGGCAGGACTCGTCTTCTCCGCCATCCAGGCGTCGTGACGCTCGGCCGTCATCCGACGCGGATCGGCTCGCTCGCCCGCCACGCCGTGCCGTCACGGATCACGCGGTGGTAGAGCGTGTCCCGCTCCACGGGCTCACGGCCGGCCTCGCGGATGAGCCGGGTGATGTCGTCCACCGAGAGCACCTCGGGCGTCGTGGCGCCCGCATCGTGATAGATGAGCTCGTGGCGGACCGTGCCGTCGATATCGTCGGCGCCGTAGGCCAGCGAGGCCTGGGCCGTGCCGATGCCCAGCATGATCCAATACGCCTTGATGTGGTCGAAGTTGTCGAGCACGAGCCGGCTGATCGCCATGGTCCGCAGGCTCATCGCCGGCGAGGGCTTCGCGAGATGGGACAGCCGCGTGTTGTCGGGGTGGAAGGCGAGCGGAATGAAGGTCTGAAACCCGCCGGTCTCGTCCTGGAGTTCGCGGAGCCGAAGGAGATGGTCGGTGCGGTGGAAGGCGTTCTCGATGTGGCCATAGAGCATCGTCGCGTTGCTCCGCAGGCCGAGTTCGTGGGCCGTACGATGAATGTCGAACCACTCGGCCGTGTCGGCCTTGTGCTCGCAGATCTTGTCGCGAATCTCGGCATGGAAGATTTCCGCGCCGCCGCCGGGCAGGCTGCCCAGCCCCGCGTCCTTCAGTTCCATGAGGATGTCGCGGTTGGAGCGCTTCGTGAGGTGGGCAAACCAGTTGATCTCCACCGGCGTCCAGGCCTTGAGGTGGAGCGTCGGGTAGGCGTCGTGGAGGATCCTGACGATGTTGAGGTACCAGTCGTAGCCCTTCTGATGGTGAAGGCCGCCGACGATGTGCATCTCGGTGGAGCCGGCCTCGACGGCCTCGCGGCCCCGGGCGAGGATCTGCTCGTCGCTCATCACGTAGCCGCGGGCCTCACGGAGATCGGCCCGGAACGCGCAGAACGTGCAGCGGTAGACGCACACGTTCGTCGGATTGAGGTGGGTGTTGATGTTGTAGAAGCCGAGGTTGCCACTCTTCCGCTCGCGGACGAGGTTGGCCAGTTCGCCCAGTTCGTGCAGGTCGATCGCGGGATCCCAGAGCGACTCCGCCTCGGCGGCGGTGAGCCGCTCGCCGGCCTCCACCTTTTCACGAATCGGCTCGAGCGACGGGGTGACGGCGCGGATCATGATGGGGTCCGGATGGAGGGGGGCGGGGCGGGCACCTATCGAAATAACCGCAAACCGGCCGAAACCGCAACAGCGGGCCCGTCACAGCCAGAGGTCGAGGCCGATCGCGGCCAGAAGCACGACGCCGATCAGGGCGTTGGCCGAGAAAAATGCCTGGTTCACCCGCGAGAGGTCATCGGGATTCACGAGCGAGTGCTCCCAGACGAGCAGCGCCGCGATGGCGGCGTAGGCGAGCCAGTAGATCCAGCCGAGTTCGGGAACCACGAGCGGCAGCGTTGCCAGCAGGAGCATCGTGGCGACGTGCAGCCATCGGGAGAGGCGGAGCGCCCCGGGCACGCCGAGCCGCGCGGGGATGCTCTTGAGCCCGTGGGCGGCGTCGAACGCCGCGTCCTGGCAGGCATAGATCACGTCGAACCCGGCCACCCAGGTCATGACTGCCAAGCCGAGAATGGCGGCCGGCAGGACGTCGGCCGGATCCCGGCCGAGCGTGCCGCCGCGGAGCGCGATCCAGGCGGCGACCGGCGCGAAGCCAAGGGCCACGCCGAGCCAGAGGTGGGCGAGGGCCGTGAACCGCTTTGCGTAGCTGTAGCCGAGCAGCCAGGCGAGCACGGGCACGGAGAGCACGAGAGGCAGCCAGTTGGGGAGGAACAGGAGCGTGGCGGCGATGAAGCCCGCCGACGAGACGACGACCAGCAGCAGCACTTCGCCCACGCCGACGTCGCCCCGCGGCAGGTGCCGCGACGCCGTTCGGGGATTGGCTGCGTCGATTGTCCGATCGACGAGCCGGTTGAAGGCCATGGCCGCCGTGCGGGCCGTCACCATGCAGAGCAGGATGCCGACCGTGCCCCGGGCCGCATCGAGCGGCTTCGTCCAGTCGAGCGAGGAGTCACCGCCCCAGCGGATCGCGATCAAGGCGGCCATCATCGCGAACGGCAGGGCGAAGATCGTGTGGCTGAAGCGGACGAGCTCGAGGTAGGTGCGGAGTCGTGCCGGCTTGGCCGCCACGGTCACTGACCGGCTGTCGGTGGTTGTCGCGGTGGCCATCAGGTGGCCTCGCCCCAGCGGCGCATCAGGGCGTTCGGCACGCCGAGCTGGTCGCAGATCCGGGCCACCACGAAATCGACGAGGTCCGACACGCTTTCGGCCCCGTGGTAGAAGCCCGGGGCGGCTGGGAGCACCACGGCCCCGGCCTCGTGGATCGCCTGCATGTTCTTGAGTTGCGGCAGGGAGAGAGGTGTTTCGCGGGGGACGACCACGAGCTTTCGCCGTTCCTTGAGATGCACCTCGGCCGCCCGGTGAATCAGGTTCTCGCCCATCGAGTGGGCGACCGCCGAAAGCGTGCTGCCCGAGCAGGGGCAGATCACCATCGCCGCCGTCAGGAACGAACCGCTGGCGATCGGAGCCATGAGGTTCTTGTGGTGGTGGTAGTGCAGCCGACCGGTCGTCGGCGCCGGTTTCCCAAGCAGGGCAGCCACGTCGAAGCGATCGAGGTCGAGCGGGCGGCCGAGTTCGGTGGCGATCACCGCCTGCCCGGACGGGCTGATCGCGAGATGGACCTCCCGTCCGGCCTCGAGGAGCACCTCGAGCAGACGCACGGCGTAGGCCGCCCCGGAGGCACCCGTGATTCCGACGACGAGCGGGGGGGCGTTCATCAGGCAGCCCTCGTGGCCACGTAGAGCGTGGCGATGCCAAACGTCAGCGGCCGAACGTCCACGCTGGCGAAGCCGGCCTGCTTCACGATCGCCGCGAGCGCCTCACCGGACGGAAACTCCTCGACGCTCTGGTTGAGGTAGGTGTAGGCGTCGGAGGAGTTGCGGGCCACCGCATTGCCGAGCCTCGGCAGGACGTTCCTGAAATACCAGAGGTAGAAGTTCCGGATCACAACGTTTCGCGGCATGGAAAACTCGAGGATCGCGAGTTTGCCGCCGGGGCGGCAGACGCGGGCCATTTCGGTGAGCCCCTGCGCAGTGTCGGCGATGTTTCGCAGGCCGAACGCAACGGTGACCACGTCGAACGCCGCCGCGGGGAAGGGGAGGGCCATGGCGTCGGCCTCCACCCATTCCACGGGAAGGCCGGACCGCCGCGA
>CAIKWU010000634.1 GCA_903831155.1 uncultured Planctomycetaceae bacterium
CGACTCGGTGGCGGCCGTGCTCGACGTGATCCCGCTCGTGCCGTCCCATGTGCCGCCGTTGCGGCCCGCCACGATCGCCGTGAGCATGTCGGCGGCGGTCAGACCAGCCGCAACCGTCATGAACCCGTTGCCCACGTCGGTCAGACCGCCCGCATTAGCCGCGAGGCCGGTCACGGTCGTCACCGCGTACGGGGAGAGCGAGAGCGTGCCGCCCGCGAGCGGCGTGATCGTGCTCGTGCCGGCCGGGGAGCCGGCCGCCAGCTGGAGGCCGCCGGCCTGCACGGTGGTCGGGCCGGAGAATGTGGACGCCGCACCGGCGAAGATCACCTTGCCCGAGCCGGTGCTGCTGATCGTGACCGGGGAGGTGCCATTGAACGCATTGCTGAACGTGAGGTTGCCGGTGTTCGAGCAGGCGAGCGTCAGGGTGCCCGTCGTGGTCGCGGTCACGGTTCCCGACAGGATGCGGTCGCCCGCACCGATCACCGCGATCCGTCTCTGGCCGGTGCCCCCGGCCGAGATGTTGCACACCTCGGTGACCGTGGAGAGCGACCCACCGAGATTCAACGCGGCAAACGAGCCCGAAGTACCGAGCGTCAGGCCGCCCGTGCTGAGGGCTCCGGTGGTGCCGGACGCCGGGCTCGCCTCCAGAAACGCCTTTTCGAGTCTGCCGCCGTTGAAGGTGATGCCCCCGGTGAACGTGTTGCCCGTGCCGGACAGCCTCAACGTGTTGGCGGCGGCAGTCGCATCGACCCGGAAGACCATGTTGATCGTGCCGACGCCGTTGGTGATGTTGCCGCTGTATTCCAGGAGCGACGAGCCGGTGGAGGATGACGTCGGCGTGTACCTGAGCTGGTGCGTCCCAGCCGCGCCCGAGGTGACGTTGCCGGAGATGATGATGTTGTTCTGCCTGTCCGCACCGCCACCCTGCGACAAGTTCTTACGAACTTCGAGAGTGCCCGAGTTGACGATGATGTTCGGGGTCACGAGATTCGCGGTCCCGTTGGCGACCCCGCCCGCATTGTTGATCTGCGAAAGGTTCGTGGCTGCCGAGGCCGCGGCGAAGGTCAGCGTGCTGTTGTTGGTGGTGCTGACGGTGGTCGTGAAGAAGGTGCCGGACGTCGTGGTGCCGGTCGTGTCTCCGAGGAACAGATTCTGGATGCTGACGGACGCATCCAGATTCAGCGTCAGGTCGCCCACCAGGTCACCACGGGCGTCGGCCGTGTCGGTCGACGTGGTCGAGCCTGGATACAAGTCCGTCGCGCTGGTTCCAGTCCAGTTGAGCGACGTCGTCCAGTCGCCGGTGCCGGACTTCGCCAGCCACGTGTAGTTGACGGCGAAGGCGGGCGACGCACAGGCGGCGAGCAGGGCCGTGGCCGCGCAGACGCCAAGCCGTAGTTTCGAAAGATTCATCGAATACGCCCTCATGTGGAAGAGAAACCGTCGATACGAGTCTGGCGGGAAATCCTGCGCCGGGCGGGCTTGTTCCTTCAGCGGCGGCGGCGGAACACCACCGCCGCGATCACGAGGCCGATCGCCCCCAGCGAGGCCGGCTCCGGCACGGCGGCCACCCCGGCGGCGTTGTCGCCGGAGTTGTAGTTGCCGGCGTCGTAGAGCCCCGTCGCGAAGAAGTCGGCCGCGTCGAGGATGTCCACGATGCCGTCGTAGCTGAAGTCGCCCTCGATCCACGTGGCCGGCGAGCCGGTGTCGAACTTGCCGCCCGCCAGGAAGTTGGATGCGTCGAGGATGTCGATCGACCAGTCGATGTTCGTGTCGCCGGGCGCCGCATAGGCGAAGCTCACGCTGCCGTCGCCGTTGTCGAGCCAGCCGACCGACCGCGGCACACTGGCGGCCGTTTCGGTGGCAGCCGTGCTCGACGTGATTCCGCTCGTGCCGTCCCACGTGCCGCCGTTGCGGCCCGCCACGATCGCCGTGAGCATGTCGGCGGCGGTCAGACCAGCAGATACCGTCATGAGCCCGTTGCCCACGTCGGTCAGCCCGCCCGCGTTGGGAGCCAATCCGCCGACGGTCGTCACTGCGTACGGAGAGAGCGAGAGCGTGCCGCCCACCAGCGGCGTGATCGTGCTCGTGCCGGCCGGAACGCCGGCCGCCAGCTGGAGGCCGCCGGCCTGCACCGTGGTCGGGCCGGAGAACGTGGACGCCGTACCGGAGAAGATCACCTTGCCTGAGCCTGAACTATTGACCGTGATGGGACCGGTGCCTGTGAGAGCGTTGCTCAAGGTGAGACTTCCTGCATTCGAGCAGGCGAGCGTGAGGCCCGCGCCGGCATTTTGACTCACGGTCCCAGACAGGACTCGATCGCCCGCTCCAATCACCGCGATTCGCTTCGCCACGGTGCCCGCGACGTTCACCCTACAGACCTCCGTGACTGTGGAAAGCGAGCCACCCAGATTGAGCGTGGCGCTCGAGCCGGAAGCCCCGAGGGTCAGCGTTCCGGTGCCGAGCACGCCGTTGGTGCCGGATGCCGGACTCGCCTCGAGGATCGCCTGACCAGGCTTGCCGCCGCTGAAGTTGAGGCCTCCGGTAAACGTGTTGCCGGTGC
>CAIKWU010000635.1 GCA_903831155.1 uncultured Planctomycetaceae bacterium
CCCCGGGGCCAGGGGGGTGGGGCGATTCGCTCCACCCCGGCCGTCCAACTGGGGCGAATCGCTCCAGCCCGGCCGCCTCGGGCGGGGTCCGTGCTAGCCTTGCCGCATGGGAGCGTCGTGGGACGAGGCATGGCGGTGGCTGGCGGCCCTTTGGCCGCATCTGACGGCCATGGCGATCTTTCTCCTGAGCGTCGCCGCCTCCGTCCACGCAATCCTCGTCAAGCGGGACACGCGGTCCACGATCGGCTGGGTGGGCCTGATCTGGCTGTCGCCCGGCGTGGGCTCGATCGCCTACGCCCTTCTGGGTGTGAACCGGATTCGCTCGCGGGCGAGCCAGCTGCGGGCCGGGCGGATCCGGGTCACGCACGAACTGGAGCCGGCCGTCGCCCCGCTCGACCGCCTCGAGTCGGCGATCGGCCCCGAAGGTTCCCCGCTCCGGTCGCTGGCCACGCTCGTGGGGAACGTCACCGACCGCCCCCTCGTGGACGGCAACGCCATCCAGCTCCTGGCGGGAGGCGACGAGGCCTACCCCCAGATGCTCGCGGCGATCGACGCGGCCACGAAGAGCGTGGCGCTGGCGTCCTACATCTTCGACAACGACCCCACGGGGCGGATCTTCGCGGACGCCCTCGGCCGGGCGACGGCCCGGGGCGTGGACGTGAGGGTGCTGATCGACGGCATCGGCTCGGCCTACACCTGGCCCCCCATCACCCGCACGCTCGCCGCCCGCGGCGTGAAGGCGGCCAGGTTCCTCCCCACGACCGTGCCCTTCTATTTCCCCTACGCCAACCTGCGAAACCACCGAAAGATCATGGTGGTCGACGGCCGGATCGGGTTCACCGGCGGCCTCAACATCCGCGACGGCTGCTGGCTCGCCCACGAGCCGGCGCATCCCGTCCGCGACACCCACTTCCGGCTCGAAGGGCCGGTCGTGGCCCAACTGCTCGAGGTGTTCGCCGAGGACTGGGCCTTCGCGGCCGAGGAGACGCTCGACGGCCCCGCCTGGCGGCCCGCCCTCGAGCCGGCCGGTGAGATGCTCGCCCGCGGGATCCGCTTCGGGCCCGACGACCCCGACATCGGCCGGATCAAGCTCGTGCTGGTCGGGGCCCTCGCCGCCGCCCAGAAGCGGGTGAGGATCATGACTCCCTACTTCCTGCCCGACGACGCCATCTTCCAGGCGCTCGACGTGGCGGCGATGAGCGGCGTCACGGTCGACATCGTGCTCCCGGAGGAGAACAACCTCGCGCTCGTCGGCTGGGCCAGCGACGGCGTGCTCTGGCAGGTCCTCGGCCGGGGCTGCAACGTCTGGATGTCGCCGCCCCCCTTCGAGCACACGAAGCTGATGGTGGTGGACGGAGCCTGGGCGATGTTCGGGAGCGGCAACTGGGACGAGCGGAGCATGCGGCTCAACTTCGAGTTCAACGTGGAGACCTACGACCGCGACCTCGCGGCCCGCCTCGACGAGCGGATCGCCGGCGTGATCGCCCGCTCCCGCCGCCGCACGCTCGAGGAGATGGACCGCCGCAGCCTGCCGGTGCGGCTGCGGGACGGGGTCGCCCGGCTCTTGAGCCCGTATCTCTGACGGCGGCCGATTTCGTGCCGGCGCCGGAACCGCTACCCTGACGCCGGCGTGCCCAGCCCGTGCGGAGAGCGACATGAGCGAGCCGGTCGATCGTGACGAGATTCATCGCAGCATCGCGGAGGAGTTCGAGGAGCGCTGGGCCGCGGGCGACCCCTGGGCTGCGGACGACGACGAGGCCGCGCATGCCCGCCGCAAGCACGACCTGCAGATGACATTCCTCGGCGACCGTCGCTACGGCCGCGTGGTCGAGGTGGGCTGCGGCAACGGCAACCTGACGGCCGGCCTGACCGGCCTCGCCGACGCCGTGCTCTCGATCGACATCGCCCCCTCCGCGATATCCCGCGCGCGGCAGGCCGTCGCCGCGCCGCACGTGACCTTCCGCGAGGCCAACGCGGTCACGTTCGACTACGTCGAGGAGGGCCCCTGGGACCTCGTCACCGTCGTCGAGGCGATCTACTGCTTCGGCTGGCTCTATCCGATGTTCGACGTGGCCTGGATGGCGAAGCAGATGGTGGAGTCGCTGGCGCCGGGCGGCAGGCTGCTGCTCACCAACACCTACGGGGCCGAGCGCGACTTCCTGCTCCATCCCTACCTGATCGACACCTACCGCGACCTGTTCCGGAACGCGGGCCTCGAGGTTCTTCGCGAGGAGGTGCTCCAGCCGGAGTCGCCCGACGTGCTGCCGGCCCTCGTCACGCTGTTTGCGCTGCCGTGAGCGGAATGGCGGGCCGACGGCGTCGTCGGTAGAGTGTCGTCCGTGAGTTCCGAGCAGCCGATCGCACCGCGGACGAATCCCGCCTGGGAACAGCGCTGGCACCCACTCCGCGAGGAGTGGGTGCTGTTCACGGCGCATCGCGGCGGCCGCCCGTGGATCGGCGAGCTCAAGACCCCGGATCCGAGCGCGGTGCCGGCCTACGATCCGTCGTGCGCGCTCTGCCCGGGCAATGCCCGGATCAGCGGCGCCAATCCCGCCTACACCGGCGCCTACTGGTTCACGAACGACCTGCCCTGCTTCGGCCCCGACGCGCCACCGCCCGGCGACCACGACGGCCTCTACCGCCGCCGGCCCGCGACGGGCACGGCGGAGGTGGTCTGCTACCACCCCGACCACGGCAAGACGATGGCGGACCTGACCGCCGACGAGGCCCGGGCCGTGGTGAACCTCTGGGTCGAGCGCTCCGCCGTGCTCGGAGCGCGGCCGGAGGTCCGGCACGTGCTCATCTTCGAGAACAAGGGGTCGGCGGTGGGCACCTCCAACCCGCATCCGCACTGCCAGATCTACGCGGGCGGACTGATCTACGGCCACACCGAGCGGGAGGTCGAGAGCGGCCGACGGCACTTCGCCCGCACCGGCGAGTTCCTCGGCCAGGCGGTCCTGGCCCGCGAACTCGCCGGCCCCCGCGTGGTCGCCGCCAACCACGCGTTCGTGGCCTGCGTGCCGTGGTTCGCCCGCTACGCCTACGAGGTGCTCGTGCTCCCGCGTCGGCAGGTGTCGTCGCTCGTCGACCTCGAGGCCGACGAGCGGCAGGGGCTCGCCGACGTGCTCCGCGAGGTGGCGATCCTCTACGACAACCTCTGGCGGATGCCGATGCCCTACGTGATGGCGATCCACCAGGCGCCCACCGACGGCGAGGACCACGCCACCTTCCCCTTCCACGTGGAGTTCCACCCGCCGCTCCGCACCCCCGACACGCTGAAGTATCTCGCGGGCCCGGAGATCGGCGGCGGCTCGATGACGAACGAATCGGACCCCGACGAGAAGGCTGCGGAACTCCGGGCCGCCGCCGGGCCCGGCGGCGCGATGACGAGGAGGACCCGATGACGACGGCAGCCCGGCTCGATCACCTGCGGGCCTTGCTCTGCCGCCTCCAGGACACCGTCCGGACGCGGCTGATCGCGGCCCGCGATGAGCACCCGGCCGACGCGCTCGCCGGCATCGCCGCGGAGACCGCGGCCGACACGATCTACCAAATCGACCGCGTCAGCGAGGAGGCGATCCTCGACTGGTTCGCGGCCGAGTGGCCCGCCGATTGCCCCGTGGAACTCGTGATGGAGGGAGCCGAGGGGGGCGACGCGCACACCTTCCCCCGCGGCACACCGGCGGCGCGAACCGAGTTCGTCTGCATCCTCGACCCGATCGACGGGACGCGAAACCTGATGGTGGACAAGCGCTCGGCCTGGGTGCTCGCGGCGCTGGCCCAGCGGCGGCCGGCCGGCACCCGGCTCGGTGACGTGGTCGTGGCGGCGATGACAGAACTGCCGACGTCGAAGCAGTGGGCGTCGGACCAGATCAGCGGCGTGCGGGGCTGCGGTCCGGCCGGGCTCGTGTCGGCTCGCATCGACGTCCGCACGGGCCACTGTGCTCCGCTCGCCATCCGTCCCTCGCGGGCGACCGACTTTCGCCATGGCTTTGCCTCGCTCGCGAGGTTCTTCCCCGAGGGCAAGGCCCTGCTGGCCCGCGTCGAGGAGGAACTCTGGCGGGAACTCCACGGCCCCGAACCGGGCAGGTCGCCGCTGGTCTTCGACGACCAGTACATGACGACCGGCGGCCAGGTGTACGAACTCATGGTGGGCCACGACCGGATGCTCGGCGACCTGCGGCCGCTGGCCCATCGGAGGCTCGGCATCGAGTCGGCGCTCGTCTGCCACCCCTACGACATCTGCACCTGCATGCTCCTCGAGGAGGCGGGCGGGATCGTGGAGGACCCATGGGGCCGCCCGCTCGACGTGCCGCTCGACACGACGTCGCCGGTCGCCTGGATGGGCTACGCCAACGAGACGCTCGCCGCGCAGGTGCGGCCGGTCCTCGCGCGGCTCGTGCGGGAGCAGCTCGCATGACGGCCGCGGCCGCCGAGGGGGAGGCGCCGGGAAGGCTCGACGTGCTCGGCGGCGTGGCCGACTACAGCGGGGCCCTCGTGCTCGAGACTCCGATCGCGGCCACCACCCGCGTGCGGCTCGCGTTGCTCGACGAGCCGCAGATCACCCTGGCGAGCGCCGGCCGCGATCCGGTCACGCTGCCCTCGACGGCGTGCGGCGTGCTCGGAGCCGACGGCGATTCGGCGCGGGGCAGGGCATGGCTCGACGAGCACCGCGTGCCGACATGGGCCCGCTACCCGCTGGGCTGCCTGATGCTCTTCTGCGACAGCCTCCACTGGCGGCCTTCCGCCGGTCTCGCGATCCACGTCGAATCCGACGTCCCGGTGTCGATGGGGGTGAGCAGCAGTGCCGCGCTCGAAGTCGCCACGCTGCGGGCGCTCGAGCGGCTCTCCGGCCATACCTTTGCCGGCACCGCGCTGGCCCGGCTCGCCCAGCGGGCCGAGAACGAGCTGGTGGGCGCGCCGTGCGGCCTCATGGACCAGCTCGCGTCGTCGCACGGCGTGTGCGGCGCGCTCCTGCCGATCCTCTGCCGTCCCGACATCCTCTCCGAGCCGGTGCGGCTGCCGCCGGGCATGCTGGTGGCCGGCTGGCCGAGCGGTGTGGCGCATACCGTGAGCGGATCGGCTTATGGGATCGCGCGGGCCGCGGCCTTCATGGCGAAGGTGATCGCCGAGCGGCAGCTCGACCGCCGGCTCGCCCATCTCGCGGAACTCTCCCCGCACGAGATCGCGGCCATCGACCACGACGCCCTCCCGCCGACGATGACGGGCGGCGAGTTCGCGTCGCGGTACGGCGGCGTGGACGACCCGCTGTCGCGGATCGATGCAAACCACACCTATCCGGTGCGGGCGGCCGCGGAGTTCGCCACCGGGGAAAACGGCCGGGCGGCCGCGGCGGTGGACCTCCTGAGGGCCGGTGCGGCCAGGAAACCCGCAGACATCGCCGCGGCGATCGGCGACCTGATGCACCGCTCGCACCTCGGCTACTCCGGGATCGGCCTCGGCTCGCCCGAGACCGACGCAATGGTGGAGGAACTCCGGCAACGCGGCCCCAGCCAAGGCTTCTTCGGAGCCCGGGTCAGCGGGGGCGGCTGTGGCGGCACGGTGGTGGTGCTCCTCGCCGAGGCGGCCCTTCCGGCGCTGCATCGTCTCACCGCCGACATGACCGGCACTTCGGTGATCACCTGATGGCGGACGTTCGGGGGGCGAGGGTTTGCCCACGCCCCATCGCCGGACGTTCGCGGGGCTCGGGTTTGCCCACGCCCCATCGCCGGACGTTCGCGGATGCCCTCGTGGCATCCGCTCACTCGGATGCCGACGGCGCTTCGCCATCCTGGCTGCGCTTGTCGGCATACGCCGGCTCTCGGGGCATGGGCAATCCCTCGCTGAGTTCATGCCGCATTCGTACAAGCCGACCGGCCGTAAGGCC
>CAIKWU010000636.1 GCA_903831155.1 uncultured Planctomycetaceae bacterium
CGGCTGAACGTGAAGCCCTGATTATTCGCGTACAGCCGCAGGGTGGCCCCGGAGGCCACGCTGACGCCGCTCGTGGCCGAGATCGGTGACGAGTTCGTCGTGCCCGAGTTCACGGCCAGCACGCCGGCCGACACGACCGTCGCCCCGGTGTAGGTGTGGGGAGCGGAACCGTTGAGCGTAACGGTGCCCGTGCCGAGCTTCGTCAGCTGCATCGCCCCCACGCCGGCGATCACGCCGGAGCCGGAGATCTCGTAGTTGACGGCCGAGTTGTTGAAGTCGAGCACCGACGGCTGCACCGTGCCGGTGAGGGAGACCGACGTGTTGGCGCCCGTGTCGTTGAAGAGCACGTTGTCGCCCTGGAAGAAGTTCGTCGCCGCATCGGTGGACTGCAGCTTCCAGTTGGGCGTGGTGTTGATGTCCCAGACGTTGTCGGTGGCGCCGGTCCAGATCACGCGGCCCGCGTCGGTGATCGTGTAGGCGATCGACGAGCCGGTGTCGACCAGCGTGCCGGCCGCGTGACCGGGAGTCGTCGTCGTGAACCCCGCCAGGCCGGGCGACGTGCCCACGTAGTTGATGAGCGTGTAGGTGGAGCCGCTGGTGAGGGCGCCGGCTGCCGTGAAGGCGATGGTGGTGAGGCCGCCGCTCGTGGTCAGACCGCTCGACCCGGTCACGTTGATCAGGTCGGAGAAACCGTCGCCGAGCGTGTAGCCGAGGGTCTGGGTGCCGGCGTCGAACGCGAGCGACGACGTGGTGATCGTGCCCGAGGTGGTGATCCCGCCGGGCGACAGCGTGGCCCCGGTGTTGACCACGATGGATGCGGCGGTGAAGTTGCCCCGGGTGGTGCCGGCGTCGAGCCGCAGCGGCGCCGAGACCGTGTTGCCGCTCATCAGGAGCGTACCGGCCCCCACGCGGACGAGCGTGCCCGTGCCCACGATCCCGGCCGAGATGACCAGATCGTCGGCACTCGCGTTGTCGGAGACGGTGAGCGTCTTGTCGGCCGAGCCGGTCGAGATCGCACCGGACCCGCTGATCACCTGCGTGTACCCCGTCGCCGAGGTTGACGACACGATGGCGATCGCCGCGAACTCCTGCGTGAACCCCGAGTTGATCGTGAACGTGCCGCTCGTCGCCGCCTGGCCGAGCGTCAGCGACGAGGTCGGGTCGAAGGCATTGCTCGCATTGGCCACCAGCGCGCCATGCGCGGCGCTCAGCGCCCCGTGGGTGTTGCCGGTCGAGCTCACCGTCCATGTGCCCGCGTCGGTCTTGAAGAGGGTGGCCGTCCCGAGCGAAATCAGGCCGAGCATCTCACCACTGCCGTTGCCGCGGATGAAGATGCCCTGCGTCGGAAGCGTGCCCGAGTTGGTCAGGGACCCGGTGATCCGCAGCAGGCCCGCGGTCGCCCGCAGGCCCTGATTCGAGCCTCCCTCGACCCGCACGTCGCCGGCCCAGGTATTGGTGCCCGAACTGTTGTCGAGATAGGACCTCGCGTTGCCGAACGTGCCGGTGGCGAGGTTGCGGAGCGTGAGCGTCTTGCCGGCGCCCACCGTGATCCCGCTGGCGAGCTGGAACGCGTTGTCGTTCGAGGCACTCGAGTCGGTGTTGGTGACCATCACCGTTGCGTTCGGGCCCAGGGCCGTCGCGGAGGTGATGCGGAGCGAGCCGTCGTTGACGTTCGTGACGCCGGCGTAGGAGTTCGAGCCGGAGAGGATCGTCACGCCGGTGCCCACCTTCGTCAGCGTCGCCGAACCGCTCAGGTTGCCCGAGAGCGTGAGTTGCGTACCGTTGCCGCCGATGCTCGAGTCGGCGGTCATCGTGACGTTGCCGGAGAGCGAGGCGGTGCCCGTCGAACTCATCAGGGCGCCGTACGTGCCGCTCACGCCCGTGCCGGCGATCGTCACGTTCTCGTTACCGATCGCCTTGCCGAAGAGGTCGAGAGCGCCGCCGCTCAGCACGACCGTGCCCGCAGAGGTGTTGCCGAGGGCCGTGGAGGTGCCCGTGCGGACGATCGCGCCAGCCGCCGCGGTGATCGTGCCGGTGATCGTGTTGGCGCCGTTGAGAAGAAAAGCCGGCGTCTCTGCCGAGCCGCCGATCACCCGCCGGAACGTCAGGCCGCCGGCCCCGCTGATCACGCCGTTGAAGGTCTGCGTGTCGCCCCAGAACTCCTCGATCACGCTGGCCGAACTCACCGTCATGCCGCCGGAGTAGACCGTGGCGCCGTCCTGCACGCGGAGAGTGCCGCCGTTCAAGGTCCACGAGTTCGCCATGGTGCCGGAGTTCGTGGCGTTGATGTTGACGAATACGCTGCCACCGGCGTTGATCGTGATGCGACCCGAGCCCAGGCTGCTCGTCGTGCCGCCCGCGGCGAGCGCGGCACTGGACACCGCGGCGGTGCCGCCGTTGACCGTCAGGCCGCCGGAGAACGTGTTGGCCGTGCTCGAGAAAATGAGCGTCCCGGAGCCGTTCTTGACGATCGCGCCGCCGCCCGTGACAGCCCCCTGAAGCGTGGTCACGCCGGAGCCGTCGATCGTGAGCCCGAAGCCGTCGTTGTTGACGCCATTGAGGACGTTGAGATTGCCGGCGGCCGAGTTGGTCCAGGTCTGGGCACCGTCGAGCAGCACCGCCACGTTCTGGTTGGCGGTGGTCGAGCCGACCGTCGCCACGCCCGAGCCCGTCTTGGTGATGCCCCCCGTGCCGAGCGTGAGGATGCGGTTTGCGCCGCCGCCCTGCAGCGTGACGGCCGCGGGCGAGACGAAGTTGAGCCCGAGCACCGAGAGGTTGCCGTTGGCGTTGACCGTCTGCACGGTCGAGAGCGTGGTGGCGTTGAACTGCGCGAAGCCGCTCGCGTCGGGGAGCGACGTGGCCGGGGTGGTGGCGTTCGAGGTGAGCGACCAGTTGTCGATCGACTGCCAGTCGTTGGCGGTGCCTCCGAAGTTGTCCCAGTACCAGGTGGTCTGGGCCGAAGCCGACACGGCGGCCATTGCCACGCAGCACGAGACAAGCAACTTCGTCCGCAGGAGGAAAACCATGGTGCGATCTCTCCAGTTGCGCGCGATTGCGCCCCACGGAGCCGCGAAGAACCGTTCCCCCCGCGACTCCCACCCAATGGGCCCAAGTCAATCAGAGGGGGCTCGACGTGTCAACCTTCCGGACGGCGTGGCCCGGGCGGGTTTCGTCGGCGAATGCATCAACCATGAAACGCAACGGGGCCGGCCCGTTGTCGGACCGGCCCCGAGGGCTTCGATCGGTGTCGGCGGCACGCCGCGACGATCACTCGCCGCAGAGCGGCTCCTTCTTCTCGGTGATCACCGGACACTGCGGGGCCATCTCGGCGTTCAGTTCCTTGAACGGCTTCCAGTCGGCCGGCAGGTTGTCCTCGTGGAACACCGCATCCACCGGGCACTCGGGCACGCAGGCCTCGCAGTCGATGCACTCGTCGGGGTGGATGTAGACCATCTTGTCCCCCTCATAGAAGCACTCGACCGGGCAGACCACCACGCAGTCGGTGTACTTGCAGGCGAAACACGGCTCGGCGACGACGTGGGTCATGGTGGCTCCTGTGGCAATGAAGACGGGGCGGAAACGGGGCGTACACCGCCGGGATCCGACCCCGACGCGCGGCATCCTAGGTGGCTCGTGATACCGTGTCAACGAACGGGAAACGCCCCGAACGCCGCACGCCACGATGGGCGGCCGTGCTGGCGTTGGTGGCCGGCACGAAACCCCCCTATCATGGACCGATATCGGCCGAAACGCCGTCGAGCCATGAGTCGCCGGCGGCAAGTCCGCCGAGGCCCTGCGGGGCCGGTCCGGGAGGTGCGTGCGCCGTGTCGGATCCTTCCCAGCCGCCAGCCGCCGCGGTCACGGCCGACGACCGCAGGCTCGTCGACGCCTGCGTCGCGGGCGACGCCGGCGCCTGGGAGACGCTGGTGGACAGGTTCGGCCGGCTGCTCGCCCACGTCGCCTCGAGAACCGCCCGCCAGCGGGGGGTGACCGTGGCCCCGCCCGACCGCGAGGATCTCGTTGCGGAGGTGCTCGTGGAACTCCTCCGCAACGACGCCGCAGCCCTGCGGAGTTTCGCCGGCCGCTCCAGCCTCTCGACCTACCTGGCGGTGATCGCCCGGCGGGTGACGGCGCGGCGGCTCAACACCGCGCTCCCGGCCGGGCATCGTCCGTCCGTCGCCGCGTCGTCACGGCCGCGGCCCGTCGACGACGAGGGCCGGCGGGCCGAGCGGGAGCACGTCGAGTCGCTGCTGGCCGGCCTGAACGACGACGAGGCCCGGCTCGTCCGCCTGCACCACATCGAGCAGCGGAGCTACGGCGAGATCAGCCACCTCACCGGCATGCCGCTCGGCTCGATCGGTCCCGCACTCTCGCGGGCCCGCGACAAGATGCGTCGCGCCGACGCCGATCACGACGAGGCCCCCGCCCCCACCGGCGGCTAGCGGGCCGCAGGCTGCCCGGTCGGCGGACCGATCACGACCGACGGATCGGCGAGGTCGATCGGCTCGTAGCCGGGATACGCCGGCATCTGCCAGAGCTGCCCGGAGTCACCGGTCGAGGAGTTGGTGGTGATCGCGGCGAGTTCGATCGTGAAGTCGACCCCGGACGCGGGCCACGACACCTCCACCAGGTGCGGCAGCGCCGCGCCCGACGGAGGATCGACACGGTGACGGCTCGTCCGCACGCTCGCGAGCCGCTCGCCCGCCGCCGTGAAGAGATGCTGCTCGGCGACGAGGCCGGTCGTGCCGTCGAGGATCGTCGACTTGAGTAACTCGCCCTCGGGCGCCGAGATCGTGCTGCGAATCTCGATGCGGCCATCGGGCAGGGGAAACGGCCCCTGGTGGCGATCCTCGGCGCGGAACGACACCAGGCCGAGGATCTCGGGCATCCAGTCGGCGCGGATCGGCAGCAGGCGGCGGGCGGCCGACTGGGCGTATTGGTCGTGGCGGCAGAAGGCGATGACCGGCGGCTTGTGCTGCCGCAGCCAGAGCCAGAAGAGGTCGTCGTTGCTGCCGATGTCGAGCTCCGGGCCCGTGATGGCCGTCTGGGCCTGGAGCCGGAACCGCCGGGGGGGCTCGCAGGCCACCCGCGCGGAGAGCCGCGGCACGCCCGGCACCGCGAGCACCGCCTGCGTGGCGGAGCAGCTCCGCACCCGCTGCGTGTTGTCGTGCACGGCGGCGATCACCTGCTCGAGCGAGGGCTGCGGCGGGAGCGTGCGGGGCAGCGGCATGGTGCCCACCTGGTAGCCGCGGAGCACCTGCGGGCACGACGCGCCGCTGCACGCCACGGTGGCGACGAGGATCGCGAACACCACGAGCCGCGACGCGGCCGGCGGCGAAGATGGCCGAACGCTCATGCGGCTTCTCCCGACCAGAGCAGCGCGGCGAGACGGTC
>CAIKWU010000637.1 GCA_903831155.1 uncultured Planctomycetaceae bacterium
CCTCGCCGGCACGCCGGCGGTGCCCGCCGCCACCGGGCCAGTCATGGCGGCGATGGCCGACGACTTCGAGCGCCGGTTCCGCGACCAGGCGGCCGAGGTCTTCGCCCCCGGTGCCACGCCGCGGCCCTGGGAATCGCTCGGGGTCGCCTACCTTCGGTTCAGCGACGAGAACTCGAACCCGCGGTCGCTCGACCAGCAGCTCCTGAACGTCCTGGATCGGGCCCGCCGCGAAGGCGTGTTCATCCCGTGGCAGTACGTCCTCGCCGACGCAGCCGTCAGCGGCACGTTGGCCTGCCGCCGGGGCTACACGATCGTGAAGACGATGCTCGAGCGTCACAGCGAGTTCGGCGTGACGTGGTTCGTGGTCGACGAGCTCTCCCGCATGAGCCGCAATACGATCGAGTCGCTACTGCTCGGCGAACTTGCCGAGGCGACTGGCGTACGGGTCGTGGGGGCCAGTGACGGCTTCGACAGCGACAATCCCCACTCTGCCCTGCTGCTTCCGGTGATGGGGTCGATGAACGAGGCCTTCGTCACCCAGCTCAAGGCGAAGGTGAGGCGCGGCATGGACGACGCTTTCCGCCGCGGCGACAACATCCAGCCCCCGGGTGTCGGGTATCGGATGGTCACGGTCACGAACGCGGACGGCAGCCCGGTGATTACCCACAAGGGCACGGTCGAGAAGCGTGCCGAGGTGGACCCCGAGGCGGCCGCATGGATCGTTCGCGGTGCGGAGTCGATCGCGCATGAGGGCAAGAGCCCAGTCGAGGTCGCCCGTCTCTTCAACGAGCACAGGGTCGGCGGCCGGCAGACGTGGTCCGACAACAGCGTTCGCAAGCTCTATGCCCGCGAGCGGCTGATTGGCCGCGAGGTGTTCCGGACGTCGAGGCAGGAGAAAAACCGGCAGACGGGCAAGATCCGCACCGTCAAGCTGCCGCAGTCGGAGTGGCTCGTTCGGGAGTCGCCGCACCTGCGGATCCTTTCGGATGAGTTGGCCGGGGCGGTGCGCGGGAAGTTGAACCTTGCCGCCCAGTCCTTCGGCCGCACGGCGAAGGACAAGAAGATGAAGACCTATCGCGCGGACCTCTATCCGCGGGTGCTGATCCGGCCGGTCTGCGGCGGCTGTGGCACGCCCATGATCCTCGGCCGGTCGGTCGGCAAGTACCAGAGCTTCTGCTGCCACAATGCCAACAGCGGTATCAAGGGCTGCACGAACCGAGGCTACAAGTCGGCGCGGATCATCGACGAGGCGGTGCTCAGGGCGGTGAAGGCGGCGCTCTTCGCCGAGGGATTCGTGACCGACCTGACGGCTGAGGTCAACGCCCGACTGGCCGAGATCGCCCGCCGGCCGCTCCCCTCGACGAAGAAGCTCGAGCAGGAGATCACCAACCTCGATCGGCAGCTCAAGCGGGTCACCGAACGGCTCGAGAAGGCGGACGGCTCGCACCTCGACGCGGTGATCGCCAAGGCCGAGGACATGGGCCGACAGTTGGCGGCGAAGCGGGAGCATCTCAAGGAGCTCCAGCGGGCGGGCCGCCGGCCCGGCGTGACGAGGGTTCGTGAGCAGGACGTGGTTGTGGCACTGGGGAACCTCCGGGAGCTTCTCGAAGGCAACGTCGGCATCGCGGCCCAGGTGCTCAAGGCCCTCGTGGGCGACGTCGTCATCGAGGCCCGGCCGGTCGGAGGGCGGCGAAGCCCAGAGATGGTCGCCACCTTCACGATCGACGGACTTCGGGCTTTTGCCGCCCTTGATCGCGGCAAGGGCGTTCGGGCCGATGATCCAACCGTCGGCCTTTGGGAGTTCCTGAATACCGATCGTTGGACAATGCCCGAAAGAGCCATTCGCGGCCGCCGCGACATCGTGGTGCCGCTGCACCGCACGCCGAAGTACGAGGTGATGCTGCCGCAGATCGTCGAGATGGCGAATGCCGGGTCGGGCATCGACCTGATCTCGCGCGCGCTCGGCATCGGGGCCGAGGTCGTGCGCGACGCTCTTCATCTCCACCGAACTGGCAAGCGCCCGCCGGGCCGGATCGACAGACGTCGTCGTCGGCCGCGTAAGCCCGGCCAGCCGTTCGTGCCGAGGTACAAGCAGATTGCGGCGGAGGTGGATCGCCGTAGGAAAGCCGGGGAGGGGTTCGATCGGCTGGCTCGCGAGATGAAGGTCAGCCGCGGCACGGTCTTGCGGGCCTACGATTTTGCAAACCGCGACGAGGCCGCTGCCGCAGCCCGCGAAGGGCGGAAGGCGTCCCGGCCGGCTTACAAGTGGAGCGAGGAATCCCGGGCCGCAAAACGCAAGCCGCGGGGTGCATGACTGTAGTTGGAGCCTTTGGCGCCCGCAGGAGCGTGCGCCGCAGGCCTCCTGACCGAGACATCGCCCGGATTGAGGCAGCAATTGAGTAGGGGGCTCTGGTGAGAGTCGCTCGCATCGGCCTCGTCGCCGCACTAGTGTACGGGCGAACACTCATCCCGTCCATGTCCCGGTGTGCCCATGGTCGCCGTGGTGACTGCGTCGCCGACGCGGTCCATAGTCCGCCCGCACGTCGGCACTGCGAGTTCCCGCCGCTACGAGCGGCGCCGACCAGAGAAGACGCCGCTCTACAAGGTCGTCGCAGAGCACCTCGAAGGCTGGCTCGAGACTCGGGCGGTCGCTGAGCAGCCCGTTTCGGCGCACGTCGAACGGGAGCTGCGGTCGTACCTCACCTGTGGCATCCTCTGCTTCGGATTTGGCAGGGCGCGCTGTACATCGTGCGGGCAGGGTTTTGTCGTGGCCTTCTCGTGCAAGGGCCGGGGTGTCTGTCCGTCTTGCAACGGCCGCCGAATGGCGCAGACGGCTGCGCATCTCGTCGAC
>CAIKWU010000638.1 GCA_903831155.1 uncultured Planctomycetaceae bacterium
GGTATTCAGGAACTCCGACGCGATGCCTGAGTCCGAGCACTCTCCGAACAGTGAGGGCCGTCGCCCGTCTCCGAAATCGAATCACGATTACTGTTGAAACTGGAAGACGGCCTCGTCGGTCGACTTGAACTGGTAGATTTCCGTCTCGCGGGCACATCCCCGAAAAGTTGGGCGAACGCCATTGAGAGCCCCGCCCGCGATCGACTGAATGCCCAGTGGAGATCCGGTGATCTCGCAAGGGGCTCCACGAAGGTCGATCATGCTTGTGCCGTAGCACCGGATGGCCATGGATGTGCTGCCGCTGATTCGGCAGCCGGCCATCGAAGCCGTCCCTTCGTGGATATTTAATCCCAAATCCCGGCTCTCCTCAAAGATGCAACCGTTCGCACGCAAGTTGCTGCCAAGATACGCACCTCCACCGAAGCGATTGCCGGTAGCAGTGCAATTCCGCATGTCGAGCGACGCGGCATGGTATGAGAAAAAGCCGTCGTGCCAGCCTGTGGCCGTACAATCCTCGCATTCCATGGTCGAGGAGAACCACGCACCAAACCCTGTGGATATGTCGCCGCCGCGCGGATTGGCTTGAAGGATCGCCGTGCAGTCTTTCAGCAGGCAAACGCTTCCCGCATACGCCTGGAAGCCGGCGGTACCCTTCTTGGAGCTGACTCGGACGAGCTCCGCGTTCAAACTCGACGCTCTGTTCACACGAACGCCCATCTTGAAGTCGTTGACCACGCATCGCCGAAGGACCGCCAACGACCGGTCTTCGACCACGACGCCGGTGTGTTCGGCGTCTGTTCCCTGAATTGAGAGTCCCTCGATGGTGAGCCCGGTGCCCCCCTCCACCACGAGTCCATCCGACTGCCCGAAGCGGAGCGTGCATTTGGCCGGGTCCTTTGCCCCCTTGAGCACCACGCGGCGGCCCTGGGAGTGGCCGATCGTGAGCGGTTCCTTCACATCGTACGTTCCGGGGGCGAGCTGCACCGTGACCGTGGCCGTGTCGGAGATCGTCGCCCCGGCGATGAACGTGAACGCCTTGTCGGTTGCGTCGAATCTGCCCGGCACGTCGATCGTCATGTCGAAAGCCGCGTGGGCGAGCTGCCAGGTGGCATCCTTCGCGGTCACCGGATCCTTGGCTTTCACGGCGCCAAGCGCTCGGTAGACGTTACCGTCGGAACCTACGACGAGGGATCCGCGGCCGTAGTCGACCTCGGGCGAGTAGCCGCCCGGAACCACCTCGACGGCTTGGACGACCGGTGCCGAGATGCATGCCACCGCCACGGCCGCGGCGATCAGCCCGCGACGACCGTGGAGCCGGGAGTGACGGACATTTGCATGGAACATGGGGAGTTCTCCGGATGAGAGGGGGAAATGGTTCCGGCAGGCCGCACTTCGTGACCGCGACCTCCAACAAGGAGTGCGGAAAAACCCTCCTGACGGCTTCACGAGACGGACGGATTTGTCAGAAGTCCCCTCCGCGACGATACTCCCGACTCCCCACACGCGGGGCCACTCATGACTGATCGTGTCCTTCCGGAGTGCCATTTCTCCAGTGTCACATGATCCGTCCGCGATGACCGACTCCCGCACGACGTTCGAGAGTTTTGGACTGTCTGGGAGTTCCTGCAGGAATGAGTGTGCCGATCTCGTCGGCCAGACGATCGACGGAAGATACACCCTGGAGAGCCGGCTCGGCGAAGGCGGGTTTGGCTGCGTCTTCCTCGCCCGACAAAAGTCGCCGAATCGTCCGGTGGCCGTCAAGGTTCAGAAGCACGCGGGGCGGGAGTCGCACCGCATGGCCAAGGAAGCCGACCTGCTGGCCCGACTCGACGACCGCGGTATTGCCCGCGTGTTCGAGGCCGGCCGCTGGGCGTCGCCATCCGGCTCCCGGATCTTCGTGGCCATGGAACTCATTCCCGGCGGAAAGCCACTCCATCACTTCTGTGCCGAAAAGCGGTTGTCCGTCACGGAGCGACTGGCCTTGTTTCGCGAGGTCTGCCGCGCCGTGAGCATCGCCCATCGTGAAGGGATCATCCACCGTGACCTCAAGCCGGGCAACATCCTCGTTGACAGGCACGGCCAGCCGCGGGTCATCGATTTCGGCATCTCCAAACTCGCGGCCTCGGAGCACGATCCCCCAGACGGATCTCGCCGGATGTCTCCCGACGTGGGCACGGACCACACCAGGGCCGGCGCCTTCCTGGGCACCCCCACCTACGCCGCGCTGGAGCAGCAGAGCGGGGAGGCGACGACGCGTTCCGATGTCCATGCCCTCGGAGTGATTCTCAAAAAGGATCTGTTTGCCGACCTCGAAGGCAGGATGCCAAAGTGGCTAGGCCCCCTCGTGGCACGATGCACGGCCAGCGATCCAGAGTCACGGCCGGCCGACGCCGCGCACCTTGCTGCGGCTATCGACCGAGTACGCCGCCGACGTCGGAGCGTGCCGTTCGCGGCGGTTGCCGCCATGCTGCTCATTGGCGGGATCGGAATGGGGTCGGTGGTCAAGGTGCTCAAGCGGGAACGTGTCGCTGCTCCCCCGAAAACGCCGGAAACCCTCGCCGTCACGTTGATCGATGACTGCCGGGCCGCCGCGGGCGATCCCGCTGCCGGGCGGCTCGCGACAGCCACCGGCCCGGAGGTCGTCGTGTCGGCCACGGGAGCATGGACCTGGCCTGAGCATCACCTCGACGTTGCGGCGGCTGGGCCGCTGGGCATCGCCTTCGGTGACGCGGGGTCAATCGTCGCCATCAGTGACGCCGCGGCATTGAAGGCCTGGGATCTTCCCAAGCGGAGCGTCGACTCGAAACCAATCTTCGAGCTGCGGGCCGACGCCTCGTCGCAGGCGCACGACCACCTGATCGCAGTGTCTCCCGATGGCAACACGATTTTTTCCCAGGACGGTCCCCGGAGTCTCGTCGCCTACGCGACTCATACCGAAACACCTCTGGGACGTGCCGAGGTCGGGGCCATCGATTCGGCGACTCGAATCACCTCCGTGGCACCTGCCGCCGTGGCCGATGCCGCCCTCGTGGGGCTCTCGGATGGTTCGGTGCGGCGCTGGTCGCTCACGTCGGGATCAACCAGCCCGATCGGAATCGACCACGGGGTCGGGGCCGTGCTCCTGGCGGCGAATGTCGAGGGCACATCCATCGCCTCGTGCGGGAGTGACGGCAGAGTCGTGTTTCTCGACGGTCGGACGTCCGAGGTTCGAAACACGGCGACGCTGGCCTCGGGAACCTTCACGGCAATCTGTCTTGTCGAGGGTGACGACGTCGTCGTAGCGACGCGACCGCCAGCCAGCGGGGGGGCGTCCGTGCTTCGATTATCGCGAGGCGACCATGGCACGCTTGTCGTCTCGGCATCCTCCGCGGTGGCTCGGCCAGTGACGGCCCTCGCGTTCACGGGGACTGAAATACTCGCCGTCGCCCACAACTCAGCTGATCGCGCGACTGACCGCCCGCCTGCGGCAGCGGTCGCCGGAGCGACCACGCTTACCGCGGCTGCTCCCGGCCCATCGCCTGATTGATCCCATGCTTTGCGGCTTTCCAGAGTCGTTGTACGGTGCTCCGCGACAGCCCAACGACTTCGGCGATCTCGTCTTCGCCCATTCCGACGAACCACTTGAGGTGCATGACCTCGCGTTCATCCTCGGGCAGCATGTCGATCGCGCACTGAAATCGCGTCCAATCGTCGAGCGTCGCCGGCCCGGTCACATTGTCGACGGCCGCCAGCACGGCGTGCTGGTCGGCCGGCACGTCGCCCTGCGATTCGAGTTTGCCCAGGCCGTGCCGCTGTCCGGCATGCCGTCGGGCCAGGTCGTACAGCGTCTCGCGGACCTTCTTGCCTGCGAGCAGAAGCAAGTGCCGCTCCGATTCGGGCCTCGTCGTGCGGAGGGCCTGCCAGAGACCGACGAGGGCGTCTTGGGCTACGTCGCTGGGCCGCTCATGCCGAGCCACCCGGGCGAAGTCCGGCAGGAGCTGATCGGCCCTTCGATACACCCGCGCGCGGCAATACTCCACGAGCCTTTCGGCGGCCCTCTCGTCTCCGGCGCGATGGGCCTGCAGAATCTCGTCGAGCGTCGCACCCATAGGCGGCCTCAACCGTTCACACCAGTCGCCGCCGACACGTCGTCCTGAAGTTCCACCCACGAGCGGCAGCCGCCGTAGAACTCGTGCCAGGGCA
>CAIKWU010000639.1 GCA_903831155.1 uncultured Planctomycetaceae bacterium
CGCCGCCCCCGGCGACACCAACATCGACTGGTCGATCGACATCCTCGACGCCTCCAACTTCCTCGCGGCCGGCAAGTTCGACACCGGCTCCCCGGCGATCTGGAGCGAGGGCGACTTCAGCTACGACGGCGTCGTCGACATCCTCGACGCCGCCGACTTCTTCTCCACCGGCCTCTACGACGCGGGCAACTACAACTCGGCCCCGGGCGTGTCGGGCGTGGCTGCCGTGCCGGAGCCGACGCTGCCCGCGGGGCTCTTCCTCGCGGCCGCGGCGGTCGTTGCCCTGCGTCGCCGGCGAGCCTGACGGGCCGTCACCGCGCGAGTCCGGTCTCGATCAGGTGCTGCGTGAGAATCCGCCGCAGCTCCGCGATCGTCTGCGGATGGTGGTGCACCTTCGTGTGGGTGGCCGGCACGCAGACCTCGCTGACGGCGCCGTCGGTGTGCGCACTCTCCTCGGAGACCACGCAGTCGTCGCGGCCGCCGGTCAGCGAGGCGTGGCCGACCCCGACGACGCTGTGCATCGTCACCCAGCAGGGCGGCCGCAGTTCGCGGAGGGCTCCGAGCGTCCGGGAGTCGGGCTGCAGGATGTCGATGGTGGTCGGCACCCGCCGCTCGAACTCGGGCCGGAAGGCCCCCGGATTCGTCCGTACGACCTCGTCGTGAACCGCCTTGAGCTGCGGCGGCGGCCGCACGGTGAGCGACGCGAGCCGGCCGATGCCGAGGGAGGCGATCAGCGAGCCCCGATGCGGCGTCGCGATGCAGACCACCCGGTTCACGAACGGCAGCGGCTCGAAGAAGTAGAACGGCCGCACGAGCCGCCGAAACTCGGGCCGCAGCCTGACCTGCTCGAACGGGACGGTGGCGACAGCATTCCAGAGGTGGTCGGACGACTGCACCACCTGCATCTTGGCGTGCAGGCCGCCCATGCTGTGCCCCACGAGCACGAGGTTTCGCATCGCCGGGTCGCGGCCCTCCGGGTCGCACTGCCTGACCGCGTCCTGCAGCTGCCGCCGGAGCGACGCCGACGATTGCAGGAACGCGGCACCGGTCGGGTAGTGAAACACCCAGGGCTCGTAGCGGCGGTGGAACTCCGGCCACGTCCGCAGCTCGTTGAGCATGTCGAACCAGGTGCCCTCATCGCTCGCCAGCCCGTGGATGAAGACCACCGGGACCCGCCCCGGCTGGTGCGGCTCCAGCATTTCCAGGTGCGGGGTGGTGGCGCCACCGGTGAACGGCTGGAGAAAGCCGATCACGTTCGACCGCGGCGTGCCGTCGAGCACGTCGAGCAGCGGCGCCGAGAGGTCGGCGGCGAGATGGGGGTTCGCGGAGCCGATGTGCACGGCGGCGATCTCCACCGGATTCGCCAGATCGAGCACCGCCGGAGCGTGGTCGAGCGCCGCGGGGCCGACGAACTTCTCGAGCCTGTTCTCGGCCCCCGGGACCGCGAACCGCAGCACCGCCGTCGCCGCGAGCGACTGCCGCGCGGCCGCGAAGTCGCGGGGATTCTCCGGCGTGGAGCGGTTCGCAACCCGCACGACCACCGGGAGCCCGAAGCCGTCGCGGAGGTGTCGCCGGGAGAGGCGGCGGTCGTCGGGCTGCGCCTGTGGCTCCACGGAGGCGATGCCTGTGGCATCGACCGGGAGCGCCTGAGGCCGGAACGGCACGACGATCTGCCGGCCCGCCGGCCCGATCCGCAGCCCCTCGCACCCCATGCGACCATGCCGCCGGGTCGACTCGAGCAGGCCTGCCAGACCGTCGGCGTAGGCATCGGCGGCGTCGATCAGCAGGTCGCGGCACTCGGGCGCGGTCCATGCCGCGTTCCACGCCTCCTCGCAAGCGAGGTAGTAGCCATCGACCGCATGCCGGTCGCACTTCCCGAGCATTTCGCACGACGCCTTGAGCGCCTCGCGGGCCCGCCGCAGGTGCCCCTGCGCCTTCGGAAGGTCCGACTCCACCGGTGAGCCGCCGGCGGGGCCGGCCGTCCGCGGGGGTGACGGTGCGGCGCAGGCCATGGCGGGCATGATCGCCATGGCGGCAGCCGCCGCAGCGTGGAGCCATCCGGCGACAGACACCCGACCCATTCGACTCCCCTCCTCCACAAGGGTGCGTATCGTCGTCCGGGCCCGATTTCCGCGGACTTTCCGGCACGACCGGAAAAGTCGCCGTCAATGCCCGCCACGGTCCCGCCGCAGCCGCCGCCGGGAGTTGGCGAAGGGGCGGGGACAACCCGCCGAGGTTTGGCTACACTCCTCCACGGGTGATCGAGGCGGCCGCCATCGGACCCCGCCATGACGCGGGATCGCGTGCCATGACACAGCGAACGACAGGGACCCGTGCGGGCTTCACGCTCGTCGAACTGCTCGTGGTGATCGCCATCATCGCCACGCTGATCGGCCTTCTCCTCCCGGCGGTGCAGTCTGCCCGCGAAGCGGCTCGCAGGATCAGCTGCCAGAACAACGTCAAGCAGCTGGCGCTCGCTGCGGTCATCCACCAGGAGGTGAAGAAGACATACCCGTCCGGCTACACGCAGGAGTCGATCAACGGCCGCTTCCAGGGGCATTCGATCTTCTACTTCATCCTGCCGTACATGGAACAGAAGACCGTCTTCGACGCCATGGATCCGAAGGTGCCGGTGAACAACATCACCAACGTGGCCGGCGAAAAGGCCGCATCGGCGATTTCGTCGTTCGTCTGCCCGTCCGACAAGTTTCCGGAGGGCAATCCCCACCAGTACAACAGCACCGAGAAATACGGTGTGACGTCGTACCGGGCGAACGGGGGAAGCCGTCCGATCTTCGCGACGTCGGCGACCAACGACGGCATGTTCATGGCGACGGGCAAGGCGGCGCGCAAGGCCTCGTCGGCCCCCAACGGGATCGCCGTGCGGGTGCGCGACATCACCGATGGCACCACGAACACGATCCTGTTCAGCGACTCCTCGCACGTCGACGCCAAGTTCGACACCTTCACGACCGCGGGCTGGAACAGCGGCAGCACGATCAGCACGTGGTCGAGGTGGTATCCCGCCACTGGCGACATCGGCATGGGCAACTTCCTCTCCGGCGCCTTCGCCCCCCTGAACTACCGGATCCCCTTCGCCCACGGAGTGTCCGGGGCGCCGACCTCGCAGAGCGCGTGGTACACGTTTCAGGACATGCGTCTCAGTTCGATCGGCAGCGAGCACCCCGGCGGCGCTTCGGTGGGGATGGCCGACGGCAGCGTGAGGTTCCTGGGCGACGCCACCGACCAGACCGTGCTCTCGCTCTACTGCACGCGGGCCGACGGCAAGGCGATCACCTCACCATGAGCAGCATGGCCGTCTCGTCTCGTCTCGCAGCCTTCGCGGCAGTTCTCGCGGCCGTCGTGCTGGGCGGGGGATGCTCGAAGCCGGTCAAGCTCGTCCCGGCAGGCGGTGTGGTCGAGATCGGTGGCAAGCCAGCCGAGGGGATCCTCGTGCAGTTCCTTCCGCAGACCCGCGACGGCAGGCGGATGCCGACGTCGTTCGGCACCACCGGCTCGGACGGCAGCTTCGCGTTGACGACGCACGACGGCAAGCCCGGAGCCGTGGAGGGCCCTCACGCGGTGCTGCTCGCCGACACTCTCGAGGAACGGCCCGCCCAGGGACAGCGGGCGACTCGGCCGGTGAGGCTCGACACCCGCTACACGACGCTCGCGGGCGGCCTTTCGGCGAAGGTGGCCGACGGCGGAGAGCCGATCCGCGTCGAAGTTCCGGCGGCTCAGTAGGCGGCGGTCAGACGCAAACCTGCTCCGCGGACGTTTCTCGCGGGAGCCTGGCCCCGCGGTCCGAGAAGTCACGCGCGGGGCGCGGCGGGCTCTTCGGCCACCAGTTCCAGGTCGCTCGCGAGGTACTTCACCGTCGCCGCCGGGGCGAGGTTGAAGTAGACCCGGCCCTCGGTCGCCCAGCGGTCGCCGTCGTACAGGAACTCGGCCGTCGCCGCCCGCACTCGCGGCACCGCCTCGACGTCCTCCATGCCTCCCCCCTCGACCGCCTCGAACCGCACCTCGATCGCCACCAGCGCCTTGAGTTGGCCGCGGCGGCGATC
>CAIKWU010000640.1 GCA_903831155.1 uncultured Planctomycetaceae bacterium
CGCCGGGGGCTTTTCTGGGGCTCGGGCGATCCCCCGGCTCGCGCGGGGGGCTTTTATCGCTACATACAAGCCCGGAGCGCGAGCGACGGGATGACGTGGGGATTCATACAAGCCCGGAGCGTGAGCGACGGGATGGCACCTTACAGCCGCTTGGTCCAGTCGCACGCGGCATAGCGTTCGGCGACGAGCCGGGCGACACGTTCGCGGGGCCACTCACCGTGGGTGAGCGTGGCGTGAAACGCGGCACGGACGACCTGCTCAAGCATCTCGCGTCCGAGTTCGAGGTTCACAAGAAAATCGCCGTGTGAACGTCGCGATCGATACTCGGGCTCGCGGGGCGGATGCCTGAGCACCCTTCCCACGAGGCCAAGATCGAAACGATCGAGCAGTGTGCCATGGTAGAGCACCCCATGCCGTCGCACCCGCAATGCGTTGCCCGAAAACTTCCGCTCGTGCATGTCGCGATCCACACGCACGGCCAGATCGCTCGTGCCGCAACGAGCCACCCGCCAGTCGGTATGCGGGGCCGCCAGAGGCAGGGCATCGTTGATGGCGGACGCCAACGGCTCGAGCATCGATGCATGGATAACCTCGATCGGTGGCACGCCCTCGGCATGCGGCGTGATCACCGACCACATCAGGCAGCCCGGCCCGAGTACCACCGTGGCACCGCCGCTGGGACGACGCACCACCCGCACCCCAGCCGTCTCGCAGACCTGCAGATCGATCTCCTCGTCAACGCGGCTCGACGAGCCGAGCACGACCACCGGCTCCGTCGCCATCCACGTGCGGACGCAGGTCGCCGTCGCCAGGCCCTCATGGGCCAGTTCCAGCAGGGCCTCGTCGAGCGCGAGATTTTCTTCTACCGATGGGAGCGACACGTCGAGCCAGACCGCAGGCAGCGCCGGGGCAGGGGGGGGAACTGCGGAAAGGTCGGGACGTTGACGCACAGGGGGGGGCACCTAGACTGCTGATGTGACTAGAATGCTAGCCTAGGCACGACAACGAGGGCCGTGCCCGACGCTGATTCTCCCCGAACGTTGCCCTTCCACCACCCCTCGCGCCGCAGCCAGCGTGCGGCACGTCATCCGGCTGATCCACACCCCATGGCTGACCCAACCCGCCGCACCATCTCCCAAGATGACTCGCTGCCGCCTGTCGAGCCGCCCAACGCCGCGTTCCTTGTCCAGCTGTTTCTTGTCCCGGGCGTGATCGTTGCGATCATCGTCAGCGTGTGGCTGGGCTTCCACTGGCTCGCCCATCTCGGCAGCGACCCGCAGGCCTACGTGAAGACGCTCCGTCGCGACAACGAAGGGCGCTGGCAGGCGGCGCTCAACCTCGCCAACGACCTCCGCGGTCCCGGCGGTGGCGCTCTCAAGTCGGACGAGTCGCTCGCCACGGAACTGGGCCGTATCCTCGACGACGAGGCGGCCAGCGGTCGCAGCGGCGAGCAGTCGCAGACCCTCCGGCTCTATCTCTGCCGTGCCCTTGGCGAATTCGCCATCCCCGCCGCGGCCGGTCCGCTGGTGGGACGTGCCAAGAACCTCGCCGATCCGCAGACAGCCCGCGCGGCGGTCGAGGCGTTGGCTGTGCTGGCGACAAACCTCGTGGCGTCGGGTCGTTCGTTCGACGATGCCACCGGCGTCACCGCGGCGGTGGTCGCTGCCTCGCAGAGCGACGACGCGCAGCTGCGGTCGGCCTCCGCCTTCACGCTCGGCGTGTTGGGCGGGCCCGCGGCCGTCGAACGGCTCGAGCAGTTGGCCGGCGACACGGCTGACGATGTGCGGTTCAACGCAGCACTCGCGCTGGCTCGGCAGGGTCGAGTGGAATCGTACGAAGCGATCACGGAAATGCTCGCGCTGCCCGACGTCGTCGTGGGCCCCGACGCGGCCGCTGATCCGGCTGCCCAGTCGCGGCGCTACAAGCGAGCGCTCGTGGTCGTCAATGCGTTGCGGGGCGTGGCATTGCTCGTCGATGCAACTCACGAGCCACCGCCCCGCCAGCTGCTCGACCGCGTGCAAGAGCTCACCAAAGACCCCGTTGGCGATGTGCGATCGAGCGCTACGGCCCTTCTC
>CAIKWU010000641.1 GCA_903831155.1 uncultured Planctomycetaceae bacterium
CGCACCGCGACGGAAAAATCTGCTTGCGTTGCCCAAACCCCCACCTATACTTCCGCTCGACCCGAGGATGAACGGCGGCGACACGTCGCGTTCGGCCCGGCGAAACCAGCAAACCACAACTCGAACGGAAGACGGGACGAGGGACAAGCCGGCGGAAGCCGGCGGGTCCGTCGCAGCGTAAGCCGGCGAGAGAGAAAGCCTTCGGGCCTTCTTTCCCGCCGGCTTTTTTCGTTTTCATCCGGGCCCCTCGCGGGTTCGGTCCAGTCACGATGAAATCGATCGCTTCGCAACGGCTCGCCCGCACCGTGGCCCACGTGGCCGCCAGTTTCGAGCACGTTCTGCTCGGTCGCGCTCCCACGAGCGTGAGCGTCGTGGCGGACGACGACTGGATGGTGCTCCACCTCCATGAGCCGTTTTCCGCCACGGAACGACGGCTCGCTGTCGACGAGGATGGGGCCCGTCGCGTCCGCGACTTCCACCACTACCTCTTCGATCAGACGCTCGACGCCCTGCTCCGTCGCGTGACGAAGACCACCGGGGTGGAGTTCCGGGGGGCGATCGCGCACGTCGACATGCAGACCGGCAGTGTGCTCAAGACCCTGACCACGCGGCACGAGGTCGACCTGTTTCTCCTCGGCCCGGGCCTGCCGGCCCTGGGGGTGCCGATCAACGACCACCTCCACGCTTCGGCGACGATTCACGCGGACGGCAACGGAGCCGTCCGCCGCTGATGGATGACGTTTCCCCGGAAGGACCCGGCAACCATGAAGAAGGTGACCCATGCTGGTGCTGACCCGGAAGAATCGAGAAAGCGTCGTGATCGGCCGTGCCGGCGAGATGCAGATCGTGCTCGAGATCACGGTGCTCGAGATCGAGGGGGGGAGGGTCCGCCTCGGCTTCGAGGCCGACACGCGGATGCCGATCCACCGCCGCGAGGTCTGGGACCGGATCTCCAACGGCCACGGCAACGGGAATGGCAACGGGAATGGCAACGGCAACGGCCATGCGACCGCGATCGACGGTCCTGCGGCGGCGGTGGAGACGCATCGCCGGGCGGATGCATGACCATGAAGTCGCAGGGTGAGATGGAGGCCGAGGTCTGCGACGGGATCTCGCGATTCCAGCAGGAGTTCATTGGCCGGGGGCCGCGGGACATCCACACGCACCTCGTCGGGCCGCTCGTGGTGGTCCGGCTCCAGGGCGTGCTCACCCCGGCGGAGCGGCGGCTGATGGACACCACCCCGGCCGACGGCGAAGGTGCGGTCGGAGCCGCGCTCAACGGCCACGGGAATGGGAATGGGAACGGCCGGGCGCTGCTCAAGCAGGTGCGGGCCCACATGCTGGCCTCGGGGCGGACGCGGCTACGGGAGATCGTGGAGCAGGCCACGGGCGTGTCGCTGGTGAGCATCCACCACGACATCTCCACGCTCACGGGCGAGGAGGTGATCGTGTTCTCGCTCGCCGAGGCGCCGGCATGCCGCGCCAAGCGAAAGGTGGCGACGTGACGCAACGCTCCCGGGGCCGGCCGGCCGGGGCCGACCCCGGCCCCGCGGCTGCATGACCGGCCGGGAAAACACCACGGTTTTTCCGGTCTGATAGGATTTCGGGAGGTCCCCCTTTCTCCGCATGGAAACCCGCTCGCCGTGGCCGCCCCCCGAGCCTCCCGCCCCCGTGGCGCCACCGTCCTGCTCGTCGACGATCAGCCGATCATCGGCGAGGCGGTGCGGCGGATGCTGGCGGGCGAGGAGGGGATCTCCTTCCACTACTGCAAGGACGCCCCCGCCGCTCTCGACGTGGCGGCCCAGGTGGGGCCGACCGTCATCCTCCAGGACCTCGTGATGCCGGAGATGGACGGACTCACGCTCGTCCGCCGCTTCCGGGCCGACGAGCGGTTTCGCGATGTCCCGATCATCGTGCTCTCCACCAAGGAAGAGCCCGCGGTGAAGGCGGAGTCGTTCGCGCTTGGGGCCAACGACTACATCGTCAAACTGCCCGACCGTCTGGAACTGCTCGCGAGGGTGCGATACCACTCGCGGGGTTATGTCGCCCTGGTCGAGCGGAACGAGGCGTTTGCGGCCCTCGAAGCCAGCCGCCAGGTCCTTGCGAACGATCTCGCGACCGCCGCCGGCTACGTCCGCTCGCTCCTGCCGGCTCCGTGCGACACGGGTGGGATTCGCGCCGACTGGAGGTTCATCCCGTCCGCGTCGCTCGGCGGCGACGCCTTCGGCTACCACGATCTCGACTCCGACCACTTCGCCGTCTACCTGCTCGACGTCTGCGGTCACGGGGTCGGCGCGGCGTTGCTCTCGGTGTCGGCGCTCAACGCGATCCGCAGCGAGACCCTTCCCAACACCGACTTTCACGATCCCGGGGCCGTGCTGGCCGGCCTCAATCGGGCGTTCCCGATGGAGCGGCAGAACGACATGTTCTTCACCGCCTGGTACGGCGTGTTTCATCGGGCGAGCCGCCGGCTCCGCTGGGCAGGCGGTGGGCATCCGCCGGCGCTCCTCGTGCCGCCAGGATCCTCCCCGCCCCGCCTGCTCGACTCCGACGGACCACTGATCGGTGCGGTCGACGGGCTCGAGTTCGGCTCCGGCGACGTGGAGGTGCCGGGGGACTCGCGGCTGTTCGTCTACAGCGACGGGGCGTTCGAGATCGGCCTGCCGGACGGATCGATGTGGCCCTTTCCGGAGTTCGTCGCCACCATCACGTCGTCGCCCCCCGCGCCGGAAAGTCCGATCGACGCCCTGGTCAAGCACGTCCGGGCCCTGTCCCAGCGGGACGACTTCAACGACGACTTCTCGATGGTCGAACTGTCGTTCGCCTGACCACGGCGAATCCGCTGGAAGCGGGAAATTCCCGGGAAATACGCTTCTTTGGCCGTCCGGCCCTGCCGTCTTGCAGGCGGGAATCGAATCCGTACACTTCAAGGTTTCGCGGTTCCGACCGGCCGCTAGCGTAGCTCAATTGGCAGAGCAGCTGATTTGTAATCAGCAGGTTGCGGGTTCAACTCCCGCCGCTAGCTCAGCTCGACGGCGTTCGCGGCTCGGCCGGTCGCCAGCGTCGGTTCGACGCTGGCGGAGGCTCGTCTGCCAGCGGATGTCGCGGTCGGCTGCCGGAAGCCCGCGATCGTCATCCGGCCGTCGAACAGAAGCATCACACGCACGAGACACGCACGTCAGCAGAGGAGTTCACCGTACACCAAAGGGGAGTTTCCCGAGCGGTCAAAGGGGTCAGACTGTAAATCTGATGGCTTCTGCCTTCGCAGGTTCGAATCCTGCACTCCCCAGTCTCATCCCAACGTCGTCAGCCTCGTCCCCCCCGGGACGTCCGCCCGGCGACGCTCTGCGACGCGGGTGTAGCTCAATGGTAGAGCAATAGCCTTCCAAGCTAAAGACGAGGGTTCGATTCCCTCTACCCGCTTCGGCCCCACCGTTCATCATCCCCCTCAACCGTCCGCGAGTTCCAACCGATACAGACCCCCGACACACCACGCATACGGATTCATTCCGGGACCCGACCCACAGGATTCATGACCGCCGCTTTCCCTCCGCTGCTGTAGCTCAGTTGGTAGAGCACGTCCTTGGTAAGGACGAGGTCAAGGGTTCAAGTCCCTTCAGCAGCTTTTC
>CAIKWU010000642.1 GCA_903831155.1 uncultured Planctomycetaceae bacterium
GGCACCGGATCGCGACCGTTCACATACCGAAAGATCCTCCCGGCAAACTCCCGGTCGAAGGCCGCGCAGGCCTCGCGGTTGCCGATCATGGGCGCGCCGAACGTGCACACCTCGTGCACCGGCAAGAACCGCCGCCTGAGGAGCCAGGCGGCGAGCAGGGCGAGCGCCCCGCCGAGGCTGTGGCCCGTGATCCAAAGCGGCCGGTCGCTCGCCTTCAACTCCGCCTCGACCGCCGCCATGAGCGGCTCCCAGATCGCAGCGATCGCGTCGACGAAGCCCTTGTGGAACCTCGCGCCCACGCCGGCGGCGGAGAGGTCATGCCCCAGCCGCCCCTCCGGCACGACGAGCAGGTTCATGGCGTCGGTGAGCAGGATGTCCTTGAGGCCGTCGAGCGTTGTCGCCGACTCCGTGCCCCGAAAGGCCACCACCACGTTCGCCTCGTCGACGCCCAGCCAGGCTTGCGTGTTGTCGACGCTGAAGAGCCGGGCTTCGAGGCCGAGTTTCTCGCGAAACGCCTTCACACCTTCCCGCTCGGCGAGATAGGCCAAGGCGCTCGCCTCGCAGAGAAAGCGGGCGCTGTCGAGATTGCCGAGCGGCTCCTCGTGGAGCGAAAACTCAGTTGACATACCGGCGTTCCGCTCCGGAGTCGGCTGCGGCGTTTTTCCAGCGGCGGAGGATCGCCGCCGGCACGTCGTTGCCCGACACGTCGATCTGCTTGAGCCGTGGCGGTGGCGCGTCGAGGAACCGTCGCACACCCTCGGGCGTGACCTTGGTCCGCGCGATCCGCAGGCTCTCCAGCCGCGGCAGCCCTGCGAGCGTCGCCAGTCCGGCGTCGGTGATGGCCGTGTCGTTGAGGGTCAGTTCGCGGAGTTCGGGAAGCGACTCGAGCAGTTCGAGCGTGGCGTCGGTGACGTCGGCATTGCCCATCTCGAGGATCGCGACATCGGGCTTCGTCGCGAGGATCTCGTAGCCATCGCGGTCCCACCCGGTGAGATTGAGGGCCCGCTCGCCATCGATCACCCGCTCACGCTCGCCGAGGCCGACCACCGCGAGATACGCCCGCTGCGCCACGAACGGCGTCGCGCCCACCACCAGCCCGATGCCCGCAAGCGCGAGCGGCGCGATGAGCCGGCCCAGCGGCTTCCGCCTCACCACGACGCCGAGCCCGCGAAACCCGCCCCAGAGCAGGCTGGCTGCCAGCAACGCCAGGCCGCCGAAAATGAAGAGGGCTCCGATCTGCTCGCTCATGGCATCGCGTCCCTGCGGAGGATTCTCCGCATCATAAGAAACGATCGCGACGCGCTGGAGTTCCCGGCGTCAATCGGCCGCGAGAATGGCCTCGGCGCACCGGCGGCCGCTGCCGAGGGCGCCGTTGATCGACGCGGTGCCGCAATGGTCGCCGCACATCCAGAGGCGGTCCGCCAGCCGGGGGCTCGTCGGCCGCGATCGCCGCGCCGCCGGCGACTCATCCGGCAGGGCCCGCGGCACATCCACCGTGGCGAGATGCCGCCAGCCCTCCACGCCCGCTCCAAACCACCCCGCCGCCTGCCGCTTCACCGCGATCTCGGCTGCGTCGCCTGACCAGCCGTCTCGCAGCGACACGGTGACGAGTGAACGCCCCGCTGGCGCGTAGCCCGGGGCCACGTCGGACGGAACGGTGAGGTTGTCGATCGGGCCGTCGCGGTCGGCGCTGACGACGAGCGTGCGGGCCTGGAGCGGCGACCGATCCGCCGCAAAGGCCACGAGCCGGGTGCCCTTCCAGCGGCGGACCGCGAGCGGGACTCGCGCTCGTTCAGGCACGATCTCCGCCGCCGCCGCACCGTCGACGGCGACGACGAGTTCACGGGCCTCGAGCGTGCCGCCATCGTCGAGGGTCAGCCGACCTGGTTCGACGCCCCGCACCCTCGTCCCCAGCCTGACGCAGCCCTCGGGCAGCCGCGCCGCGAGTTGGCGTGGGATCGCGTCCATCCCGCCCGCGGGCAGGCAGGCGTTGCCGAGGGAAAACATCGCGAAGTCGAAGAGGAACACCGGAGCCGCCGTGTCGAGCGACCGCTCCAGAAACACGCCGCCGAAGAAGGGGATGAAAAACCGCCGCACGAAGGTGTCAGAAAAGCCACGGGCCGCAAGTTCCTCGCGGGTGGTCCGCTCCTCGGGAGCGACCGGAGCGTCAGGGTCGAGCCCACCGCGCCGCAGGGCAGCGATGGCATCGTGCCTGAGCCGCGCCGTGCGGAGGCCGTCGGCCAGCCCCACGGCGCCCGAGAGCAAGGCTCCGACCGCAGCCAGCGGCCGTCGCCACGGGTCGCTCACACCGCGGAGCCGCCCCGCCTCGGCCACGAGCGCTCCCGGCTCGAACCGGCCGAGGGCGAGCGCCGGGAGATCCAACTGCCGGCGGCCTTCGGGATAGGCGTCGTTGTACACCTGGAAGCCGCGGTCGATGCGAAAGCCATCGACGGTGTCGGTGGCCACACGGCCGCCCACGCGGTCGGCCGCCTCGAGCACGGTCACGCGGCGGCCCCGGCGGACGAGTTCGCCGGCGCAGGCGAGGCCCGCGAGGCCGGCGCCGACGATCACGCAGTCGAGTGGCTCGTTCACCGCCCACCCCCGGCGAGCCGGTCCGCGAGCATCGTGCCCGCCGCGGCGCCGCTCGAAAAGGCTCCCTCCACCCGCGGCCCCGCGAAGGCATCGCCGCAGCAGAGGATCGGCGGCGCCCACGACACGGCCACGAAGGGATCGGGCAGGATCGTCGTGGGCGTGGCGAACTTCCAGCGGTGGATCGACCGCTCGACGATCGCGGTCCGCGGGTCGCCGTCGATCCACGGGCGAACCGCATCGACGAGCATGGCACTCACCTCGTCGGGCGGCGCGTCGAAGTGCTCGCGGCTGAAGGGCCCAGTCGCGTGCACCGTGAGCGCCGGCACGGGCGAGATGCCCTTGCGCTGATTGTCGGCCACCCAGGCCACCGGCCCCGGCGCGTCGGCCCCAAACTGGATCGCCCCCGGCTCCGGCAGGAGGCTGGGCCGGTCGAGCACGAGCATCGCCGTGAAGCACGGGTCGTAGTCCACGGTCCGCAGCCGCTCGATGGCGTGAGCATCCATCCGGTCGAGCAGACCGCCGGCCGCGAGCAGGTCGATCGCCTGTGGCACTGGAGCCGTGATCACGCAGCCGGCCGCCTCGACGACCTCCGCCGCCCCATCCTGCCCTTCGATGGTCACCCGTACGCGGTCGGCCGCGATCGCCACCGACGTCGCCTTCGCACCGGTCCGCACCTCGGTCCCGTTGCCCTGCGCGGCGAGCTTCGCGGCCAGCCACTTCGGCAGGTCGGTCATGCCGCGAGCGCCACGGTATCGCGGGTGGCCGTCGCCGACCGCCAACGCACCCGCGCCGATGCTTCCATCTCGGGAGAAGCCCCGGCACCACTCGACGACCGCGGTGTCGTGCATCGCCTCCTCGACGACGCCGTGGAAGCCGGGCGTGCGCTGGGTGAAAAACTGCGCCCCGTGGTCGCAGACCGCGCCGCCGACGCGCCGCGTCGCCATCCGCCCGCCCACGCCCCGCGACTTGTCGAGCACGAGCACGCTGCGACCGTGGCCCCCGACCCGCGAGGCCGCCATCAGCCCGGCGATGCCAGCCCCGATCACGACGACGTCGAAGCGATCCTCACCTTTCTCCCGCACGTACCATCGCTCCCGCAGGCGAATCGCGGTCATGTGGGCCGCCACGACCGGCCCCGTCGCGAAGTTATACTCGCGCCGTTCCGTCTGGCATGTTCGTTTTCCGGGGAGATCACATGACCCGCACGCTGGCCCTCGCCTGTGCCCTGTCCGCCGCCGTGGCCCTTGCCGAGGAGACCGTCACCGGCCGCGTCACCGACGTCACGCTCTACCGCGGCCAGGCGCTCGTCACCCGCACGATCCCGGTTGCGGCCGACGCTGCCGGCGGTGAACTCGTGGTAGGCGACCTGCCCCAGCAGATCGTCGACGGCAGCCTGTTCGCCGAGGCCGACGAGGGCATCGAGGTCCGGGCGGTCCGCCTGCGTCGACGGGCGGTGGGCCAGGAGCCGCGGGAGGAACTGAGGGAGTTCGACGAGCGGATCGACGCCACCAACGACGACCTCGAACTCACCCGCCGCCGGCTGGAGGCCGTGCAGAAGCAGGTCGCCCAGATCGACGGGCTCGACGCCTTCGTCCCGCCGACGGCGAAGTCCGACCTCGCCCGGGGTGTACTCGACGCCGCGACCCTGGAGCGGATCACCGACTTCTCGCAGGCCGAGCGGGAGGAGATCGCCGCCAGGCAGATCGAACTCCTGAAGCAGCAGCGGGACCTCGAACGTGAACTCCACCTCCTCCAGGCCCGGCGGGCCGAGGTGGCCGCCGGCGGGCAGCAGACCGCCAACGAAGCCGTGGTGTTTCTCGACCGCCAGGCCGCGGCGGCCGGCTCCGTCCGCCTCAGCTATCTCGTCAACGCCTGCGGCTGGCAGCCGGCCTACACGGTCCGCTCGACGTCGGGCCGCGGCGCGGTCGAGGTGGAATACAGCGGCCTGATCCAGCAGGTGACCGGCGAGGACTGGACCGACGTGTCGCTCACGCTCTCGACCGCGTCGCCGGCACTCTCCGCGGCGAGTCCCGGCCTCGCGCCCTTCTACGTCACCCTGGAACGGGCCGTGGCCGCCGCCGCGGAGCCGGCCGCGGGCGAGAAGGACGCCGCCAAGGCGCAGGTAGCCCAGCAGTATCGCGGCCTGCGGTTGCAGCAGTCGGAGGCCAACCGGCAGTTCGCCGCCGCGCCGCAGTTCGACGCCACGCTCAACTTCAACTGGGCGGCCAACGGCTTTGCCAACGAGTGCCAGTCGCTGGAACTCGACAACGACGCCGGCGCCTTCAGCCGCGACCCGGCCGGCGACGCACCGAGCCTCGCCTACCGCCTTCCCGGCACGGTGAGCCTCGCCAGCCGCACCGACCAGCAGATGCTGCGGATTCTGAAGGCCACGCTCGACGCCACCTTCTCGTTCATGGCCACTCCGGTGCTCTCGCCCTACGTGTTCCGCGAGGCAACCGTGAAGAACACCAGCGAGCACGACCTCCTCGGGGGCTCCGTGGGCGTGTATCTCGACGGCCGGTTCGTGGGCCGGACCGAGATCCCCACCGTCGCGCGAGGCCAGACCTTCACGATCGGGTTCGGCGCCGACCCGCAGCTGCGGGCCTCACGAGAACTGGTGGAGCGGAAGGAGGGTGTGCAGGGGGGCAATCGCGAGATCGGCTTCACGTATCGCCTCTCGCTCGAGAACTTCTCCGCTTCCGAGGCGACGGTCAGCCTCTACGATCGGCTCCCGGTGGCGGAGCGAACCGGCGAGGTGCGGGTGACGGTCGCGGCGGGCAAGACTCCCCTCAGCGACGACGCGGCCTATCTCCGCACCGAACGGCCGAAGGGGATCCTGCGATGGGACGTGAAGGTGCCGGCGGAATCGACGCTCGAGAAGGCGGCGGTCGTCGACTACGCCTTCACCCTCGACCACGACCGCAACCTGAAGCTCACGCCGGCCCGTGGATCCTCGGATCAGCAGCGGGTCGAGTTCGAACAGATGCGGCGGGACCGCCTGCTCAAGAAGTGACGCCGCATCCGGCCTGCGGCGATCACGGAAACGAACTCAGCGAAGGGCTGCCCATGACGTACTGATGGGCCCGAACTCAGCGAGGGGCTGCCCGAACCCCAGGAGCCGGCGTATGCCGCCAAGCGCAGCCAGGATGGCGAAGCGCCGGCGGCATCCGAGTGAGCGGATGCCACGAGGGCATCCGCGAATGTCCGGCGGCGGGGCACGGGCAACCCCGAGCCTGCAGCACGCAAAACTCATTTCCAGGAGGTTCGCGCTCCCATGACCAAACTTGCGGTCATCGTCATCGGCTTGTCTCTCACGCTCACGTCCGCAGCGGCCCGCGGCGAGGTCGCCGACACGCTGTATTCGGGCGGCGACATCCTCACCATGCGCGGCCCCGAGCCCGAGACGGTCGAGGCGCTCGTCGTGAAGGACGGGAGGATCCTGTTCGTCGGCCCACTCGCCGACGCGAAGGCCCACGTCGGCCCGGCCACGACCACCGTCAACCTGAACGGCAAGACGCTCCTGCCGGGCTTCATCGACACCCACGGTCACTTCGTCTACTTCGGCAAGAACCTCGTCGATGCCGACCTCTTCGGCTGCACCGACGTGGCCGACCTGCTCGCCCGAATGAAGAAGCAGGTGGAGCGGACGCCCCCCGGCGCGTGGATCGTGGGCTTCGGCTACCAGCCGCGGCAGATGAAGGAGAACCGCACACCCACGATCGAGGAGCTCGACGGCGTGGCCGCCGACCGGCCGGTGATGATCGTCGATTCCTCGGGCCACCTCGGCGCCGGCAACTCGAAGGTCTTCGAGGTCGCCGGGATCACCGCCGACACCACCGATCCCACCGGCGGCTCGTTCGCCCGCAAGGCCGACGGAAAATCCCTCGCCGGCCCGATGGAGGAGACGGCCCTCAACGCCGTCCGCAGCAAGCGGCCGCCGTTCACGGGTGAGCTCGCCGATGCGGTGATCACCGGCGCGGCCAAGCTCTGGGCGAGCTACGGCCAGACGACCGCGATGGAGGCGGGGCTCGGCCTGGGCAGCGACGACATCCAGGTGGTGGTCAACGCGATCGACAAGCGTCTCCTGCCGATCGACCTCTACATCGCCGCCAAGGACTCGACCGTGGACGACACGCTCACGGCGGCCTACGGCGTGGCGAGCGCCTCCAACCCCAAGGCCGACGGCACGCTGGAAAAACTCCGGGCCGCCCGGGCCGATCTCGACCAGCGATACGTCAACCGCGTGCGGCTCGGTGGCATCAAGTTCTGGCTCGACGGCAGCCTCGACACCGCCTGGTTCACGAAGCCCTATGCCACGAATCCGCCGGGGAAGACA
>CAIKWU010000643.1 GCA_903831155.1 uncultured Planctomycetaceae bacterium
CAGGCCGAGCTGTTTGAGATTGTTCTGGCACTGCGAACGCCGGGCCGCCTCTCGCGCGCTCTGGACGGCAGGAAGCAGCAGGCCAATGAGCGTGGCGATGATCGCAATCACCACGAGGAGTTCGACGAGGGTGAAGCCGCGGCGACTATGAACTGAACGTGTCATGGCAGGCTCTGGAAGTGCTGTTGAATGAGAGTCAGTCGATGAGATCGAAATCCTTGGTCGTCGGTCCATCGATCGTCAGCGGCACACCGGTCGCATAGCGGGCGGGGACGAGAGACTGAGTCTCCTGAAATAGTTCGCCCGTGCGGTCACTCTTGCGAGGCGGTCCGAGGGGCTTCGTGACCTCAAAAAACACCGTCACCGCCCCCCGCGGAGCCGTCGGACAGTCGTATTTCCCGCCCGTGATCAACGCCGAGACCGCCTTCGCCTCAGGGCCAGGCGTGACGAAGGAGATAAAGGCCTTGGCATCGGAGGGAAGCGGTTGGCCGCGGAGTGTGACCTCCCCCGATACCGGCACGGGCAATGAGGACGGGCCACCGCAGCCCAGAACGAGAGCGGCGAGACCGGCCACGCAGGTGACGGTGGATCCGCGACGCGTCATCTCTGGACAACCCCACCACGTCGATCGGTTCGAACTGGCTGCGGCCCCTGTTGGCCTGCGACCCAAACCTTATCGAGTGTCGCAGGAATTCCGCCGCCGACGCCAGCCGGCAACGTAAAAACTCAGGCGCTTTTCCGTAAAAAATCTCAAGAACGATCGAGGCGCCGACGGCGAATGACCGCTGCCACCGTGGCCGCCACCGCGGCCCACGTCGTCGTCGGCTCCGGAACGGCGACCAGACCAGACAGCGGATAGGCGCCGGTATCGAACAGCCCGGTCCCGATCACTGCGGAGACGTCCATGATGTCGACGACCCCATCATAGGTGTAGTCACCGGTCGCCCACGACGCGGGGAGGCCGGAGTCATAACGGCCAGATTGCACCAGGGCCGCTGCATCCAAAACGTCGATCAGTCCGTCGAGGTTCGCGTCTCCTGGAGCCGCCGGAACGACGGTGAACGATCCGTTGGCATGTTCCAGCCAACCGAGACACCGGGGCGTGCCGGCCTCGACTGCGGCTGCAACCGCCGCGGAGGTGATTCCGGTCCGGCTGGCCCAGCTGCCGTCACCTCGCCCCTCCACCAGAGCTGCGACCAGATCCGGTGCTGTCATCCCGCCAGACGCGATCGCGAGGCGGCCAGTGCCCAGATCAACGAGACCGCCGACGTCCACCGTCAGTCGGGCTACGGCCAACGGCAAGCTCCCAGTGACCGCGAGGGTGCCCCCATTCAGCACTCGCAGCGGTGAGGCAGCAAGCCCTTGGGCCGTGGCGATCTGCAGGGTGCCGTTGCGAATCGACGTCGTGCCGGACAGCGTGCTGGATCCCGTCAGCCGCAGCCATCCGCCGTCAACTGCCAGATTCAGCCGCCGCGTGCCGACGCCAACGGCATTGACAAGCGTGCCGGCGAAGGTGGAACTTCCCGTGAGCGTAAGCGTCGAGTCACGGTTGATCGAACTGTTGCCGATCGTGGCGGCTCCGGGGCCTTTGACGAGGCCTGCGAGCGTCTGATCAAACCCGCCGAGGTCGAGGGTCGCGGCGTAACTCGCCCCCACCGTGACGGTCGCCATGGTTGCAAGGCCGTCGGTCCTGCCGACCCGCGCCGTGCCTTCGTTGATGACGAGCGTGCCGTAGCTGCCGCCTCCCGAGAACACCGTGGTGCCGATCCTCATGTTCACCGTCGCCCCGGTCGGCGCGACAATCGGCCCCTCAACCACGAGCGTGCCACCGCCCGTCGCGGCAAACACGCCACCGCTCGTTGGGGTGCCGAGCACCGTCACGGTGCCGCCGGCGAGCCGGCCCGTGCCGCTTCCCTCGTACTGGATCACGCCGTTGGCCACGACCCCAGCCGGCGAGTCGACGACGAAGTCGTTCGCGAGGGCAACGCCGCTTCCCATGGCGACGCGGGCGGCCGAACCCGTGATCGTGATCGCGCCGGAGCCAAATCCGCCGGCCGCGGTGATCCGGGCGTGGCCGCCTGCGAGCACCGTCCCGCCGCTGTAGCCGTTCGAGCCGCTGGCCACCACAGTCCCCGATCCGTTGAGCATCAGCCCAAGGGCTCCCTGTCCTCCTCCCCCGAACGAGAGCGATCGCGTGGCGGCAGCATTCGTCACGAGGCCAAGCCTTCCTCCTGCCGCGAAGTTGCCTGTGTTCACGAGTGTCGCGATCGTGGCATCGTTGAATGAGGCGGGAACCGAGAGCGTGGCGCCATTCAAGACGGCGAACCGGCCGGCCACGTTCCAGCCGGGCAGCGTCGTGGTCGACGTGATCGCCAACACGCCACCGGCCACGGTGGTCGTGCCTGTGAACGACACGGCCGTCCCGGACAGCGTCACGGTGCCGGCGCCCGTCTTCGTGATGCTGCCGGATCCTGTCGCCACGGCGGCGAACGTGCCGGCCATGAGATCGTAGGTCGTGGCCTGGAGCGTGCCGCTCGTCACGGATCCGCCGGCGAGCGAAACCATGGCCACTCGGTCGCTGCCATTGCCAAGGTCGAGCGTGCCGGCCTCGACCCGGACTGTCCCGCTGTCGATGATGCGATTCGCGGCACCGAAGCGGAGCGTGCCGGCCCCCTGTTTCACGAGCGTGGCCACGCCCACCGTGCCGCTGAGCGTGCTCGTGCCCGCAGCGAGCGCCAGTGCGAGGGCCCTGCCCGGCGTCGCCTCACGGAAGCCGGTCGAGCCAGTGCCGAACACATACGTCGCATTATTGATCGCCGCGATGGTGGCATCGGCCTCGACCACCACTGGACCAGCAATCGTGATGCCGTTGGCGGTGGCC
>CAIKWU010000644.1 GCA_903831155.1 uncultured Planctomycetaceae bacterium
CCGCGGCGATGCGGCGCGGCGTCGCCGGCGTCGAGCGGATCGGCCGCCACCTGGGGCTTTACATCGGTGCGAAGACCGTCCGCCTCGACAGCGAATTCTTCCGCGGCCGTGATCCCCGCGCTGCGATGGCGATGGAGACGCCCGACGCCACGCTGCGGCCGGACGCGAAGAGCATCTGGATGTGCCTGAGCGATGAGGCGTGGCAGGATCACCTCGCGCATACCTGTGGACGGCTGCTCCGGGAATCGGGGGCACAGTACATCCGCCTCGATGAACTGGGGGAACTGTTCGAAACCTGCCACAACCCGGCCCATCATCACGCGTCGCCCTACGACCTGGTGCCGTGCAAGTTGGAGTTGCTACGAAAGGTCCGCGCGGCGATGGACGCGGTCGATCCCGACTCGATGCTGTTCACCGAAGGAGGCGTCGACGTCATGAACCTCCACGCCAATGGCAGTCTCGGGATCTGGAACGCGGGCGCCGACATCGCCCCGTTGCGGCTCGCCGTGCCCAGCTACCAGGGCCTGGCCTACCACTACGGCCAGGTCGACTCCGCGCTCCAAGGCTTCGCCTGCGCCGGCTCCAGCGCCTGCACGCGGCAGGGCTTCGTCACCGAGCACCACGAATCCATCTGGGGCGTTGGCCTGGAGCGAAAGCCCGCGTGCTATCCTCCCCAAGCTGACGAGTGGACGTGGCCGCCGGCTGCCAACCTGCAGTGGGACCTGCTGCGGGTCACGTTCCAGGAGGCGATGCTGGCTTGCGATCCGACCGATGAGAATCCAACCGTGCCCGCGCTCGACGCGCGAGACCACGACGACTGGGCGGGGCGGCTGTGGCGGTCGCCGCGCTACTGGCTGTTGACCTGTGGCAATCGGGCGGCCGTCAAGCCGGCCCGGGCCCTCCGCGTGAGGCTGCCGGACCTGCCGACGGACGTCGCGCAGGGACTCGAGATCGACACCGAGACCCTCCAAACGAGGCCCGTCGTGATCGAGCGAACTGCCGATGGCACCTTTGTCGACACGGTCTTCGGGTTCTCGGCGGTGCTACTCCCGCGGCCCGACTGCCCGCCCCTCGTGCTGGCGGACCCCAGACCGCTCGTCTGTAGGGCGGGCCAAAGCCTGGAGGTCGGCCTCTCATCCTGGCCGATGCCGAATCACACACCTCCCCACGTAAGGATTGACGTGCCCGGCATAGAAGCTTCGCCACGTCAGGCGGATCTGCCCGCCACGGCGGCGATCCAGACGACGAAAGGGACCGTGCCAGGGCACTACGTCCTGCGGGTCACGGGCGACTGCCTGCCGCTCAAACGCTGGCTGGAAGTCGTGCCGGCCTCGGTGCCGCAATCACAGTCGCCATGAGGCCCATGACGCCCATGCGGACCGTAGCGTCGTCCTTATTTTGTAACCGGTGTATGGTTATTCCATAAGCCCTGCTAACTATACTGACTGGTTGTTCACGTGGTGTCTTTCGAGTGGCAGCCCCATGCTCCAACACGGCTTGCCGGCACGAATCTGGACGCGCGGCCACCATGGCCTGGGCTTCAGGATGGGCGTCGGGATCGCGGTCGTCGCATGCTGCGGAGTTGGTAGGGCAGCCGAAGCCGACACGGCGACGACCGTGGAGAATCTCCACCAGCAGTTCTTCGAATCCCGTGTGAGGCCGCTCCTTGCCACGAAGTGCCAGGAGTGCCACGGCGCTGGA
>CAIKWU010000645.1 GCA_903831155.1 uncultured Planctomycetaceae bacterium
GGAAGGCCGTCGCCAAGGGGCTCACCACGAAGCCGTGGGTGAAGACGAGCCTCGCCCCCGGCTCCCGCGTGGTCACCGACTACCTCGAGAAGTCGGGGCTGGCGCAGGATCTCGACGCGCTCGGCTTCGAGACCGTCGGCTATGGCTGCACCACCTGCATCGGCAACTCGGGCCCGCTCCCCGATCACGTGGCCGCTGCGGTGACCGAGGGCGATCTCGTGGCCGCCGCAGTGCTCTCGGGCAACCGCAACTTCGAGGGCCGCGTGAATCCGCTCGTGAAGGCCAACTGGCTCGCCAGCCCGCCGCTGGTGGTGGCCTACGCCCTCGCCGGCACGACCGACATCGATCTCGCCACGGAGCCCCTCGGCACCGGCAAGGACGGCCAGCCGGTGTTCCTGAAGGACATCTGGCCGACGGCCGACGAGGTGCGGGCCACCGTGGAGGCGAGCGTGGTGCCGGCCCAGTTCCAGAAGCGGTACGACAACGTCTGGCAGTCGAACCCGCGGTGGAACGCGGTGCCGACGACCACGGGCGAGCTCTACGACTGGGACGGCACGAGCACCTACATCCAGGAGCCGCCGTTCCTCGCCGAGCTCTCCCGCGAGCCGAAGCCCCCGGCGAGCATCCGCGGGGCCCGCGTGCTCCTGGCCCTCGGCGACAGCGTGACGACCGACCACATCTCGCCGGCGGGCAGCATCGCCAAGACGAGCCCCGCCGGCACGTTCCTCGTCGAGCACGGCGTGCCGCCGGCCGACTTCAACAGCTACGGAGCCCGCCGCGGCAACGACCGGGTGATGACCCGCGGCACGTTTGCCAACATCCGCATCCGCAACCTGCTCGTGCCCGGCACGGAAGGGGGCGTGACGCGGCTGCTCCCCGGCACCGACGTGATGCCGGTGTACGACGCCGCGATGAAGTACAAGGCCCAGGGCACGCCGCTGGTGGTGCTCGCCGGCACGGAATACGGCACCGGCAGTTCCCGCGACTGGGCCGCGAAGGGAACGATGCTCCTCGGCGTGCGGGCCGTGCTCGCGGCGAGCTTCGAGCGGATCCATCGCTCGAACCTCGTGGGCATGGGCGTGCTGCCGCTGGTGCTCCCCGAGTCGTGGCAGCAGCTCGGGCTCACGGGCGAGGAGACCTTCGACATTCCGTTCGAGGGGCTCGCACCGCGGGCGACGGTGGTGGTGAAGGCCACGCGGCCCGACGGCACCGTGAAGGAGATCCCCTGCCTCGTGCGGATCGACACCCCCGTCGAGCTCGATCAGTTCAGGGCGGGCGGCATCCTGCCGTTCGTGCTGCGAAAGCTGCTCGCGTAGGCGGCGTGGTTTGCCGCGGGGCACGCGGTTGCGGGCCCCAACTGTCCTCCTCGTGACCGCGTTACGCCGTGAGAAACCTCGCGGTCCGGGGACCTCACAGTCGTTTCCAGCGGAAGACTTTCCCGCGTGGGCCGTTCTGGAGCCGGAAATCCGCCCGCCACGGGCTTGCGACCGCTGTCGGTTTCGGCGCCGAGCCTTATAGTGACGCCTTCGGGAGCGAAGCACGGCGGCGCTCCGACGAACGATGTGTCACGGAGGGTTGCGATATGGCTACCGACATGGTGCATTCCGTCAGAGGCGGGGGAAGTGTCGGGACGGCGACGGCCACCGCCGACCGGCCGAACGCGGTCCGGGAGCGTCCCCAGGCCCACGGACGTGCCGCGATCGCCGAGGTGGTGCTCGAGGCTCTCGAGCACGTGCGGCCGTTCGGGGCCGGGCAGCCGCTCTCCACGCAGTCGGTGATCGCCGAGGCGGGCATCGATTCCGACCGCTTTCTCGACGCGATCAACCGGCTCGAGGGCCGGTACCAGATGCGGTTTCACGCCTCGTGGCTGACCGGCATCCGCACCTGCGGCGACCTGATGCAGAGGGTGGCCGATCACATGTTCGACGCCGCCGACCGGGCCGCCGGCCGGGCCGCCGGCCGGGCCGCCGGCGGGGAGTCCTCGTTGCCGGCCCGGCAGCGGAGGCCGGTGGTGGACGCGGGGCAGGATCCGTGGCCCGAGTGCCGGGCCCTCGAAGACCGGTTCGAGGCCCTCGATGCCGCCGGTCTGGAGAGCCCGTTCCTGCTGGCCAACGAGCGGGTCGAGGGCCGCGTCGCCACGATCCGCGGCCGCGAGACGATCGCCTTCACCAGCTTCGACTATCTCGGCCTCGCCGGGCATCCCGACGTCAAGCGGGCGGCCGTGGACGCGATCGGGCGGTTTGGCTGCAGCGCCTCGGCCAGCCGCATGGTGGGTGGCAACAACACGCTCCTCGACGACCTCGACGCGGAGCTCGCCGCCTTCATCGGCACCGAGCGGGCCGTGATGTTCCCCTGCGGGTTCGGGACGAACGCGTCGGTGTTCGGCCACCTCTTCGGCGCCGGCGACCTGATCCTCTACGACGAGCTCGCCCACATGAGCATCGTGCAGGGGGCCGGCCTCTCGAAGGCCGGAAAGCGCCCCTTCCGCCACAACGACCATCGCCAGCTCGACGGCCTGCTCCGCGATCTGCGGTCGCAGTACCGCCGTGTGGTGGTCGCGATCGAGGGCGTGTACAGCATGGACGGCGACTATCCCGACCTGCCGGCGTTCCTCGAGGTCAAGCGGCGGCACGACGCGTTGCTCTACGTGGACGAGGCCCATTCGATCGGCACCATGGGGCCGGAGGGTCGCGGCATCTGCGACTTCTTCGGCGTCGACGCCCGCGAGGGCGACCTGTGGATGGGCACGATCAGCAAGGCACTCGGCGCCCAGGGGGGCTATCTGGCCGGGCCGGAGCGGCTGATCCGCTACCTCGGCCACACCACGCCCTCGTTCGTGTTCTCCACGGCCTGCTCGCCCGCCAACGCGGCGGCGGCCCTGGAGGCGATCCGCGTGATCGGCCGCGAGCCGTGGCGGCTCGCCCGGCTCCGCGAGCGGTCCGACCTGTTCCTCAAGCTCTGCGCCGACGTGGGCCTCGACACCGGCACGAGCTGCGACACGCCGGTCATCCCGGTGATCCTCGGCAGCTCGTCCAAGGCGATGCTCGTGTCGCAGCGGCTCCTCGAGGAGGGCATCAACGCCCGGCCGATCCTCTATCCGGCGGTCCGTGAGTCGGCGGCGCGGGTGCGGTTCTTCCTCACCTGCGAGCACACCGAGGAGCAGATCGTCCACACCGTGGAAACCCTCGCCCGGATCGTCGCCGAGGCGTGACCCCCCGCCCGCGGCTCAGGCCGTGCGGGCGCGGGGCTCGGTTCGCCAGGCGAGCGGCGGCCCGAAGATGCCGTCGCGGAAGACGGGGCCGCGGCGGGCGACGAGGCGGTCCGTCACGACCAGCAGGGCCGGCAGGAAGACGAGCTCCGCGACCGTCGCCGCGGCGACGGCGGCGCAGGCGAGCATGCCGAAGCCTGCCAGCGAGGGCACGCTGCTGGCGGTCACGGCCGCGAAGCCCACCATCAAAACACCGCCGCCGATCACGACGGCGTTGCCCGTCTCGGCCACGGCGCGGCGGACCGCGGTGGCGATCGAGATTCCGTCGCGGCGGTTCCTGGCCAGGGCCGAGAGCACGTGCACGGTGTCGTCCACGGCGAGGCCGAGGCAGACGTTGAAGACGATCACCGTCGCGGGGTCGAGCGCCCTGCCCGAGAGCACGAGGAGCGTGGCGATCACGGCGAGCGGGAAGACGTTCGGAATCAGGCTGACGAGGCCGGCCAGCGGCGAGCGGAAGGCGACCGCGAGGATGCAGCCGATCACGAGCACCTCGACCACGAGGCTCGAGCCGAGGTCGCGGACGAGCTGGCGGATGTTGCGGGCCGACACGACCGACATGCCGACGAGCCGAAACCGCCAGCCGGGCAACTCCCGCTGCAGCCCGGCGAGCGACTCGTCGATCCGGCCGTAGATTCCCTCGAGCCGGCGGGAGCCGAGGTCGGCCACCCGCGCCCGTACGAGGGCCATGTGGGCGTCCGGGGCGACGAGGTCGCCGAAGTCGCCGGCATCGAGCCGGCGGCGAACACGCGGGGGCAGGTCGCCGGCGATCGTCGCCAGCGAGATCGGCCGGGCCACGCCGACCTGGCCGGCGACGGCGGCTTCGGCCCGGCGGAGCGCGTCGAGCACGGCGGCGTCGCGCCAGTCGACGTCGGCGGGCCACTGCACGACGACGTCGACCCCCATGGCGCCGCCAAACTCGGCGTCGACCCGGGCGAGCGTCTTGGACGCCGAGGCGCCCGCGGGCAACGAGTCGACGATCCGGTTGTCGGCGTCGAGCCCCGATCCCGCGGCCCCCAGCACCACCGTGGCCACGCAGGCGAGGGCGGCGAGCGGCCGCGCGTGCCGCACGGAGAAGGCGGTGAGCACGTTGGCGAGGCGGCCCGCGTGCCGCGACGAGCGGCCCAGCCGCAACCCGCTGCAGAAGGGAGTGGCCGCGATCAGCGGCGTGAGCAGGGTGACCGCCAGGAAGCTCGCGAAGGCGCCGATCGCCGCGGCGATCCCGAACGTGCGGACGGCCTCGATCCGGGCCACCGCCAGCGAGGCGAACCCGATCGCCGTGACCACGCTCGTGAGGCCGCAGGCCAGGCCGACCCGCCTGACCGCCCCGGACGACGCCGCGAGCGGATTCACGCCGCGGCGGACGCTCCGCCGCATGTCCTCGATGAAGTGGATCGAATCGCAGGTGCCGACGACCAGGGCCAGCGACGGCACGACGCTCGTGAGCACCGTGACCGGCGCCCCGAGCAGCCCGAGGGTGCCCAGCGCCCAGACGGCACCGACGAACGGCGGCACGCAGGCCACCACCGTCGATCGCAGGCTGCGGGCGACGGCGGCCGAGAGCACGACGGCCAGCGAGAGCCCGATCGCGTTGAAGGTCAGCATGTCGCGGCGGAGGGCCCGGGTCGCCTGCTCCCGGAGCGCGGGCAGGCCGGTCAGCTCGATCGCCAGCGGCCCGCCGGCATCGGCCGCCTCGGCGAGCACCGCCTCGATGCGGGCCACCGCCGCGGACGAGCGGGGCGGGCGTTCGGCGTCGGCGGCGAGCTGCACGAGCAGCAGCGACGTCGTCGCGTCGGCGGAGAGCAGGTGGCCGGCCACGAGCGGATGCCGGGCGGCACGGGCCCGCGACTCCGCCCGAGTCTCGTCGTCGAGCGGTTCCGCCCGCCGCGGGATCACCGGCAGGATGGCCCCGGCAGCTCCCTGGCGGCGGATGTCGAACATGCTCCGCACCTGTTCGACGCCCTCCACCTCGCGGAGGCGGGCGGCAAGCGACTCGAGCGCCGCGAGCGGCTCGGCATCGAAGATGTCGCCGGACCGCGCGGTGGCCCGCACGATGCAGTCGCGGTCCGGGGGGCCGAAGATCGCGGCCACCTCATCCACCGCGGCGAACTCGCCGCCGGAGTCGCGGATCAGCGACCGCAGGTCGTCGTCGATCCGCAGCCGGGAGATCCCGAACACGGCGAGGGCGGTGAGGCACGCCGCCAGCAGCCAGCCGGCGCGGTGCCACGACCGCGACGCGACGGCGGCTCCGGTCAGCCGTCCTTCGGTTCCTCGATCAGGTGCCGTTCCGCCGGGTCCACGATCCAGCCCCGGCAGTTGGCCGCTCCGCAGCGGCACGGGATCGCCGCGTCGGCCGGCCAGCTGTAGTCGATCAGGAGCTCGTCGCCCGCCTCGATCGGTCGGATCGTCTGCATCCACAGCCGCTCTTCCTCAGTCTGCCCGGGCTCCGCCTCCCAGTAGAAAAGTTCGCAGTTGGGATCGCAACCGTGATTGACGAACCGGAAGGGGGCGGCGGGGTCGAGCAGCCTTCCCCCGGGGAGCTCCATGACGTAGCTCGAATCCTCGGGGTGATCGTCGAGGATCGTGCCGTGGATCTCGCCGAGCACCGTGCCGGAGGGGATGCCGCGGCGGGCGAACAGCCCCTGCCCGACGGGCGTCTCGGCGATGCGGAGCAGGCGGGCGTGGGAGGCGGTTTCGGACGCGAGCGTCCGGAGGTTGTCGGCGGGCATCGGCGGAGGGACGAAGGCGGGGGCGACGTGACGGCGAGACACGAACTCTAGCGAGCCGTCGGCACGACGGTCAATGGCTCGGGAGCACGGCTGGCACGCGGGCGGCCCGGGACCGTGCGGTTCACGCGAGCTCGTCGCGAACCCGCTCGAGGAGCTTCTTCGTGGCGAGGATCCCCTCCGGCTCAGGCAGTTCCTTCCCCTCGTACTCCACGCCCACCCAGCCGTGGTAGCCCGCGGCCAGCACGATCTTCATCATCCTGGCGTAGTCGGTGCGGACCTCGTTGCCCGCGGTGTCGAACTCGTGGCTCTTGGCGCTCACGCCCTTGGCGAAGGGCATCAGCTCCTCGACGCCGCGGTAGCGGTCGTAGTCGTGGAAGTTGCCGAAGTCGGGAAGGGTGCCGCAGTTGGGCTTGCTCACCAGCTTCATCACGCCCGCGAGCCACTCGCCGTTGCTCGAGAGGCCGCCGTGGTTCTCCACGATCACGTTCATGCCGAGCTGGGCCGCGAAATCCGAGAGCCTGCCGAGGCCGTCGGCGGCGAGCTTCTGCTGCTCCTCGAACGTGCCCTTGCTGGCGGCGTTGACCCGGATCGAGTGGCAGCCGAGCCGCTTCGCCGCCTCGACCCACGGGAAGTGGTTCTCGACCGCCTTGGTGCGGGCCTTGTCGTCGGGATCGCCGAGGTTGCCGAGGCCGTCGCACATGATCAGCACGTTGGTCACGCCCTCGTCGGCCGCCCGCTTGGCGAGGTCCGCGATGTAGTCGTCGTCGCGGGCCTTGTCCTTGAAGAACTGGTTGACGTACTCGACGGCCTCGATGCCGAACTGCTGCTTGGCGGCGCGGGGGAAGTCGAGGTTGTCGAGCTTGCCTGCGAAGAGCGTGTTGTGGAGCGACCACTGGGCGAGCGAGATCTTGAAGAGGGGCTCCTTGGCGGCGGCCGGGGCGGGGTCGGCGGCCACGGACCGCAGGGGGTCGAGGGCCAGGGCACCGACCGTGGAGACGCCCGCGGCGAGGAAGGTGCGGCGGGAATGGGGGCTGGTCATGGCGAGCCTCGGGCACGGTTGTCGGGAGGGGAGACCGTGAGGATATCAGGCCGTTCCCTCGCCCCCAAGGCTGCCCCCGCAGGGTATCCTGCCAGGCTCCTGCATGTCTCCGGGGACGATCGCCCATGGCAGCCGCCACCACCACACCCTCCGCGAACGCGGCGCCCCGGCTCTTCGGTCACCCTCCCGGCCTGTTCCTCCTCTTCGCCGTCGAAATGTGGGAGCGGTTCAGCTACTACGGGATGCGCGGCCTCCTGGTGCTCTACCTGATCGCCTCCACGACGGGTGACACGAGTGGTTTCAATCCCGGCCGCGGCTGGCCGAAGGCCGACGCCGCCACGCTCTACGGCTGGTACACCGGGCTCGCGTACCTGTTCCCGATCGTGGGCGGCATCATCGCCGACAAGCTGATCGGCACGCACCGCTCGATGCTCGTCGGCGGCGTGCTCATCACGCTCGGGCACGTCGTGCTGGCCATCTCCGGCTTGGGCGGCCTCGCCCATGACCAGTCCGGGTTGTCGCTGTTCATGGTGGGGCTGGCCCTGATCGTGCTCGGCACCGGGCACTTCAAGCCCAGCGTGTCGGTGATGGTCGGGCAGCTCTATCCGCAGGGCGACAGCCGCCGCGATGCGGCGTTCACGATCTTCTACATGGGCATCAACCTCGGCGCCTTCCTCTGCGCGTTCATCTGCGGCACGCTCGGCGAGAAGGTCGGCTGGCACTGGGGCTTCGGCTCCGCGGCCGTGGGCATGATCGCGGGCCTGCTCGCCTATGTCTGGCTCCGGCCCCGTTACCTGGCGCATGTCGGCCTGCCGCCCGAGGGCCGACACGTCGGTGGCCTTCCCTTCGTCGCGGCGAGCATCGCCCTGGCTGCCGGTTTCGGCTGGGCGTATCACGCGGGATGGGTGACGGCCGTCGACCGCCTGCTCACGCCCGCGGTGGCGGGCGTGGTCGGGATCGCGGTGCTGTCGCTGGCGGTCTGGTTCGTCGCGGTGCAGCGGCCCGACGACCGCGGGCCGGTGGCATCGATCTTCCTGTTCATGGTTTTCAACGTGTTCTTCTGGCTCGCCTTCGAGCAGGCCGGCTCGTCGATCAACGTGTTCACCGAGCAGAACACCGACCGGAGGCTTCTCGGCTGGCAGGTGCCCGCGACATGGTTTCAGTCGGTGAACGCCGGCCTCATCTTTCTGCTCGCGCCGCTGTTTGCGAGCCTCTGGACGAGGCTGGGCCGCCGCGGTCTCGACCCGAGCCAGCCGCTGAAGATCGCCCTGGGCATGCTCTTCCTCGGCCTCGGATACGTGTTCATGGTCTGGGCGGGCCTGGCCGCTTCCGGCGGCGGCAAGGCGTCGATGCTCCTGATCCTCGCCACCTACTTCTGGCACACGGTGGGCGAGCTGTGCCTTTCCCCGACGGGCCTGTCGTACGTGACGAAGGTGGCCCCCGTGCGGTTCGTGTCGCTGCTCATGGGCGTGTGGTTCATCTCGAGCTTCATCGCCAACCTCGCGGGCGGCCTGATCGCGGCGAAGGTCGAGGCGATCGAGCGGGGCGAGATCGCCCTGCCGTGGAGGTTCGGCGGTCAGGCCGACTTCTTCTTCCTGTTCGTGGTCTCCTCGCTGGGCATGGGCATCCTCGTCGCGGCGCTCTCC
>CAIKWU010000646.1 GCA_903831155.1 uncultured Planctomycetaceae bacterium
CGCGGGCCGCGACGAGCCGCAGGCCGGGCGACGTGTCAGCCGCGGCGGCCACGAGCGGCGTGGCGGCGGCGGCGTCGCCGGATCGCAGCAGCTGCGCGAGCCCCTGCGCCGCATGCACGCGGGCGAGCGGCAGGGCCGCCAGGTCGCCGAGCATGGCTGTCAGCCGGTCGCGGTCGCCGCGGCGGGCCAGCTCCCACTGGGCCTCGAGCCGAATGCGGCGGTCGGGGTGGCCGAGCAGCGACACGAGCCGGCCGGGCTCTACCGCGGCCCAATCGCCGGCGAGCAGGGTGCGAACCTCGGCCACGAGGGCCGTGGCGGCGGCTTCGCGCTGGCGGGGCTCGAACCGCCACAGCCGTCCCTTGCCGTCGCCGTCCCAGCCGTGCACCCAGTCGCTCACCCAGAGGGCGCCGTCGGGGCCGATCTCGACGTCGGTTGCGAGCACGTTGGTGATCGTCTCCTCCTCGTCCGCGACGGCGAACGAGCCCGCCCGGGGCACGACCCGGAAGCTGCGGACCGAGCTCGTGGCGGCGCCACCGCGGAAGTCGGCGAGCAGGAAGCGGTCGGCGAAGTGGGGCGTGAGGCCCGTGCCCGGATAGGCGACCAGGCCCGATGGTCCGGAGCTCACGTGCGCCACCGGCGGCAGGCAGAAGGCCGGCTGCCCGTCGGTCTCGGTGTGCCAGATCTTCTCGCGGTGCCACGGGCCGCGGTCGTCGAGATACTGATACTCCATCCGCCAGCCCGCATCGGCGCCGTGCACCAGGTGCACGAGCCGCGCCTTGTCGCCGGCGTCGGAGTTGTTGTCGACCGTGAACAGATTGCCGAGATCGTCGAAGGCGATCTCCTGCGGATTCCGCAGGCCGGTGGCAACGACCTCCAACCGCGTGCCATCGGGCTCGCAGCGGAACACGGCGCCGCGGCCCGGCTCGTGCGCCACGCGGCCGTCGTGCTCGACGTGGAAGCCGCGGTCGCCGATGGTGAAGTAGAGACGGCCGTCGGGGCCGAGGCAGAGCCCGTGGAGATCGTGGCCGCGGTAGGCGACGCGGACGCCATAGCCGGTGGAGAGCACCCGCCGTTCCTCCGCCGAGGCGTCGATCCTGCCATCGCCGTCGAGGTCGCGAAGCCGGTAGAGGCTGGGGATGCACGTCAGCCAGACGTCGCCGCGGCGGGCGAGAATCCCGGCGGCGGTGCCATCTTCGAGCCGGCGGAAGCCGTCGGCGAACACATCGGCCTTGTCAGCCCGGCCATCGCCGTCGGTGTCGACCAGCCGGCGGACGCGGTCCTCGTGCTTTTCGTAGGCCTCCGCCTCCGGGCCGAGGAGCCGCCGATGGTAGGCGATCCGATCTGCGACGGTCTGGGCGGCGATGTCGGCCTCGACCCACGTGCGGTCGTGGCCGCGGTTGTCGGTGACGCCGCGGTTCTGGCGGAAGGTCTCGCACACCCACGCCCTGCCCTGCTCGTCGACGGAGAAGGCGACGGGGTTTTGGACGTCGGGTTCGGCCGCGAACAGCGACACGCCGAAGCCCTCGGGTATGCCGAAGCCGGCGGCGGCCGGGTCGGCGGTCGTGGCCGATGGGGCGGACGCACCTGGCACGTCGCCCGGCACGGCCAGAGCGGGCGTGCTACCGGCGACGGCCATGGCGATCGCGAACAACCCGCGTGGCGAGCGACGAACCCACTGCACGGCTTGAGACTCCGTAAGGACACGGACGTTGTGGTATCGGCCATTCAAATCTACACTCCGCGGGGTAGACGGGGGACGTGCAAAAACCCTTGAAAGGTGCACCCATGGCAGGACGAACGGCCTCGGCGGCTCCGCGGACGAAGCGAGGCCGTCCGGCTTTCAGCTATGTAGGGGTTTGTCAACCCGCGTCGCTTTACTCGGTCATCGCGCACCTCCTTGGGAGCCGGCGGGCTCGTGGAGCGCAGGCCCTTCCACAGCCGGAGCGGAGCGAGTCTGCCGGCGGGTCAACGCTCAGCGGTCTGAAGTTGGTTGTGACCTCGAGGCGCCCTCGTGGGGGCCATTCAGCTATTCGGGATCGCGAAGACATGCTCCGGTCCCATGAGATCGCGTACGGGAGGATCGGTGCCCATTCACACTCACGGGATCTGGCCGTTGAGGTCGTGTCCCATAAAACCAGGCGAGCTACCGAGCCCCGTGTCTCACCCCGAGGTCCCGTCATTACTCAGTCGTCAGGCCGCGACTGGATCGCGGCTCTTGTACGGTTCGTCCTTTCGTTGAAGGGTCCACATCAGGACCAGGATCTTGCGGGCAACGGCCACGGCGGCGGCCTTCTTGCCGGCGGTCTTGGCGATCCGCAGCCAGGTCTTCTTGAAGCCGGCATCGCAGCGGATGGCCGTCCAGGCGGCCTGCTGCAGCACCCAGCGGAGGTCGGGAGAGCCGGTCTTCGAGATGTGGCCCAGCCGGCTGGAGTTGCCGGAGGCGTAGACCGTCGGCGTGAGCCCGGCGTAGCGACCGATCGCCTTGGAGTCGGGGAAGCGGCTGAAGTCGCCGATCTCGGCAAGCACGGTGGCCGAGGTCACGAGTCCGACGCCAGGAACGGATTCGAGGATCTCACGGAGACGGGAGAACTCCCGGCCACGCATCAACTCGCTGATGCGTCGCTCACTCTGGGCCCGGTCCTGCTCGATCTCGACGAGCCTGCGCTGGTGCTGCCAGAGCATCGTGAGGTCGTCGGCCGTGAATCGCTCCACGCCCGCCAGCAGGTAACGCTGCAGGCCAGCCGCGTCGAGACGGACAGGTCCCGGGAAGTTCAGCCTGTTGAGGGTCGACTTCACGTGATGCAGCACCTTGGCGTGCTGCCGCGTGAGACCGTTGCGGTGCCGGGTCCAGGTGCGGAGCACCTGGACGTTCTCCGGCGGCGCCCAGGCCAGTGGCAGCCTGCCGTCGGCCAACAGCAAGGCCACGTTCAGGGCGTCCTCCCGGTCGGTCTTGATGCGGCGGCCGGCGAGGGCCCGTGCGCCACGGGCGTCGCAGAGCACGAGCTGATCAGTCAGCGGCTCGAGCTCCGTCCACAGCCAGCGGTAGAAGCCAACCGTCTCGATCGCAACCACACTTGGCCGCGGCAGCGACGAGAAGAACGCGCGGACCTGATCCCGGCATTTGCAGGCAATCTTTTTGTACGTGACCTCACGGTCAGTTCGCCGGACAATACACGCCGTCAGCGTGTCCTTGTGAAGGTCGATGCCAACGAAACAGGCTGCGTCACTTCGAGCGACCATTGTGAACTCCATGTCAGGGGGAAACGGTCTAGGCAACCACTGAGAGGGTATGCGAACGCATGCCCTCGCCCCCTACATGGTTTCACGCTGGTCGAACTGCTCGTCGTGATTGCGATCATCGCGGTGCTCATCGGCCTGCTGATGCCGGCCGTGCAGGCGGCCCGCGAGAGCGCCCGCCGCGCGCACTGCAGCAACAACCTCAAGCAGCTCGGCCTGGGC
>CAIKWU010000647.1 GCA_903831155.1 uncultured Planctomycetaceae bacterium
CGATCGAGGCCGATGCCCGCATCGACCTGCTCGTAGATCCAGCCGTGAAGTCGTACGACGTCGAGGGGCAGGCGGTGCACTTCTTCCCCTGTCCATGTCCGTCGAAGACCGGTGCCGAGCCCACGATCGGCTGGGTCGCGGAGGCGGCGGGCCGGCACGCCACCGGCCTCAAGATTGGCATCGCCCACGGCAACGTGACGGGGCTGGGCCTCGATGCCGAGGGGCGGTATTTCAACATGGAGCCAGCCGCGCTCGAGGCGGCCGGCATGGTGACCTGGCTGCTCGGCCACATCCATGTGCCGTTTCCGACGGTGGAGTCAGGCGAGCGGTCGCCGTATTTCATGGCCGGCACGCACACGCCCGACTCGCTCCGGTGTCGCCATGCAGGGTCGGCCTGGAGCATCGAGTGCGACGGCGACCGGGCGATGAGGTACGAGCAGCTTGCGCCCGGAGAGATCGCATTCCGCCGGCTCGAAAAGGAGCTGGTCTCGGCGGACGACGTGGCCGATCTCGTGCGCACGTGCGAGGCCCTCGACGCTTGCTCCACGGTCCTCGACCTGCAGCTCTCCGGACGGCTCTCCGCGACCGAGCGGGTTCAACTCACAGCTGAGATCGACCGGCTGCGGCCCGCGTTTCTGAGCCTCACGGATGAATCTGATATCCACGACCGAATCGACGCCGCTCAGATTGAGCAGCGCTACCGCAACGGCGGGCTCGCCCAGCGGCTGCTCTCGGCCCTGCTCGCCGACGCGGATCATCCCGACGCGGCCACGCTCGCCCACCAGCTCATCGAGGAGGTGTCGCGAGCATGAGGCTGCAATCGATCGCACTGCACGCGTTTGGCCGCTTCACAGACCAGTCCTGGGATCTCTCGAAGCCGCTCGTCGTCATCCACGGACCGAACGAACTGGGCAAGACCACGTTGCGGCAGGCGATCTTCCATGCGCTGTTCACGCCCACCAAGCAGACAGACGCTCAACTCAAAAACAGTGTCAGGCCCTGGTTGCCGCTGCCCGGCGGCGACCACGCCCACGTCACGCTCGCGTTCGAGCACGAGGGCAAGCCATGGACGCTCGAAAAACGGTGGGGCGCCGCCCAGATGAGCCGGCTCAGCGACGGCACCACGGCGATTGCCGATCCCGCCGCCGTGCAGCAGCAGCTCGGCGAGATACTCGTGCACAGCGAGGCGACATATCGACACGTGTTGTTCACAGGCCAGGCAGAGCTCGAACGCACGTTCATCACGATCCGGGAGAAGGAAGAGGCGGGTGAACTGCGGGCTATCGGCGACCTGCTTCAGGCAGCCGTCGATTCCTCGGCCGACGTGGACGAGACCGCACTGCGGCGCAAGGTCGCCGAGAAGATCGAAGATGCTTTCGGCCGTTGGGATGAGGCCAATAGCCGCCCCGAGCCTCAGAACGGCAAGGAGAAGGGCCTCTCCGATCCGTGGAAAAAAGGTGTCGGCGACATCCTTGCTGACTGGTACGCATGGAAGAAGCTGCTGGCGGAGCGAGATCGCATCGTGGACCTCGAGCGCCGGCTCGACGACATCGGCACGCAGGCGGCGACGCTCGAAGACGAGATTCGCCGCTTGAAGGCGATCATTGAGAAGTATGGCCCACTTCGTGAGGGGCTCACGGAGCGTGAACGGCTCGACGAGCAGCTTCCGGGGATGCGCCAGACGGTGGCCGAGATGGCGGCCGCGTTCACGGCGTGGCCACAGGCGAAGGCCGCGATTGAGCAATGGGATCAGCTCCGGCCGAATCTGGATGCGCAGCTTCAAGCGGCCAAGCAGGAGCGAGCCACCGCCCAGGCGCGGGTAAACGCGGCGGCGTTGCTCAAATCATTCGCGGCGATCAAGGAGGCGAAGAGCGCGTGGGAGAAAGCCGTCGAGGTCGCGAAGACTCATCCCCACCCGGGCGAAGACATCCTCCGCGAAATCGACCGGCTCGAGGAGGCCATCACGGCCGCAGAAAATAAGCTCGCGGCGCGGTCGTTGTCGTGGCGTATCGAGGCGGATGAGGCCGGGACGGTCGTCGTCGAGCCGGGCGCCGAGCCGGCGAAAACGATCCCCGTCGGGCCAGGCCCGGTTTTGGGCAAGGCCACGGCGCGGGTGCGCGTGCAGACGGCAGACATCACGCTCACCGTGGAAAGCGGTGAAGAAGACGTCGACGCCCTGTTTCGGTCGATCGCGGACGACCGGGCTGCCCTCGCCCGCCACCTCAAGGCATGCAACGCCGCCTCTCCCAAGGCCGCCCGCGAGATGGCCGACAAGCATCGCGAATGCGTTGCGGCAGTAGCGGCATGCAAGCGGGTGTACGACGGCTTGCTGCAGGGCAAGACCTTCGAGCAGTGGGAGACGGAGGTGCAGGCGATTGAGAACCTGCCTGCCACCCGCGACCTGGCCACGATTGACGAAGAGATCGCGAGATTAGACAAGCAACTCGCCGAAGGCGAGATTCAGGCCGCGAGGCGCAGGGAGTCGATCCAGAACTGGGAGGCGCGCTACCAGAATTTCGACACGCTCGCGGAACGCTGGGTGGAGGCGAAGGCCGCG
>CAIKWU010000648.1 GCA_903831155.1 uncultured Planctomycetaceae bacterium
CGAGATCGGTGCGGGCGGCGCGGAGCTTTTCGAGCGTGCCGTCGGGCTTGGGGTTGTAGGCCGAGGCCACGCCATAGGCCGCCGTGAGCGTGTCGTCTACGGTGGAGTCTTTGGCGGCGATATAGAGGTCGATCGGCAGGAGGTTCTTGTCGATCGCGTTGACCACCACCTCGATATCGTCGCTGCCGAGGCCGAGGCCCGCCTCCATCGCCGTGGTCTGCCCGTAGCGGGCCCAGAGGGTGGCGGCGCCGGTGATCACGGCGTCGGCCAGTTCCCCGGTGAAGGGCGGTCGCTTGCTGCGGACCGCATTGAGAGCCGTCTCCTCCATCGGCCCCGCGAGCGATGTTCCGCCAGTCTTGCGAGTGAACGAGCCGCCCTCGGGATTCGGCGTGTCGGCCGTGATACCGGCAACGTCAAAGACCCTCGAGTTGCCAGCTCCGAGGTGGCCCGAGGAATCGACGATCATCACAGGGCGGTCGGCGGCCACGCCGTCGAGCTCTTCGATCGTGGGCGCGCGGTTCTCCTTCATCTGCCGCGGCTGGTAGCCGAAGCCCACGATCCAAGCCCCGGCGGGTGTCCGCTCCGCCTGCTTCTTCATCCGCGCGAGCAGGTCGGGGATGTCGGTGCAGCCGAAAAGGTCGGCATCGACGAGGTTCTTGCCGAAGTAGACGAAGTGGCCGTGGGTGTCGATGAATCCGGGAAGAAGCGTCTTCCCAGCGAGGTCGATCGTGGTCGTTGCGGGGCCGACGAGGGCCTGTGCCTCGGCGAGCGGGCCGACGAACAGGATCTTTCCATTCTTGACGGCGAGGGCCTCGGCCATCTCGGGCTGCGGCCCGCGCATCGTGATGATGTCGCCGCCGGTGTAGAGCGTGTCGGCGACGTCAGCTCGCGACGGGGCAGCGATGGTGAGCGACAGAACGACAGCAGCAGAAGACAGGATCGCGGTAGGCCGGACGCATCGCATGACGAAAAACTCTTTGAGTTCCCTCTGGGTGATGACGATTCGGGCAGTGTAGCGAGGGGATGAGCGTGGGGGGGACGCCTGCGGCCTTCGGCTTGCACGGGTGGCCACTCACGTCCGTACAAGCCCAACGCCGTGAGGCGTGGGGCGAACCGCCATCAGGCGCCGCATCCAGCGTGGTTTGCCCGCGGCCTCACGGCCGGTCGGCTTTCACTTGCCACACCCCGCGAAGATCTCGAGCCGGCGGCCCGTTCCTAGGCCGATCGACGCGGCCCGGGCCGAGAGTTCCTCCAGGGCCCGCATGCCGACGGGGCCGAGGTTCACCGTCCACTCGTTCACGTAGAGATCGACGTGCTGCATGAGCACCGCGTCGTCGTGCTCCTGGGCATGCGCCCGCATCGTGGGCAGCGCGCCATCGCGGTCGCCCAGCGCCAGCAGCAGCGAGTCGTGGATCACCCGCTGCACGGCGGCGATCGTCTCGCCAGGCAGCCGCCGGCTCGCCACGATGCCGCCGAGGGGCAGCGGGCAGCCCGTCTCGGTCTCCCAGCGGGTGCCGAGGTCTTCCACCAGCCCCAGGCCGTGCTGCTCCCAGGTGAACCGCCCCTCGTGGATGCAGACGCCGAAGTCGGCCCGCCCGGCCTCGAGCGCCGGCATGATCTCGGAAAACACCACGTGCTCCACCCGCGTGGTGCGCGGGTGAAACAGCGCGAAGAGGAGCGCCGCCGTCGTGTGCCTGCCGGGGCAGAGCGTGAGCTGCCCGGGGCCGGTCGGCGCACCGCCGGCTGGTGCCGACAAGA
>CAIKWU010000649.1 GCA_903831155.1 uncultured Planctomycetaceae bacterium
GGCGGCCTGTCGCGCACCATGTCGGAATCGACGAACAGGGGAGCCCGGCGTGAGGTCGCCCCGTCAGCGGCCTGCCAGCCGCGCGGCGAGGCCGGTGGCCCGGCGGATCGGGGTTTCGATCGCCACCGTGAGCACCGCGCGGGAGCCCACGATCGTGACCTTGCGGATCGCCCGCGTCACGCCCGTGTAGAGCAGCTCCCGCGTCACGATTCGGCTCGCCTCCTCCGGCAGGACCACCACCACGTGGCCATACTCCGAGCCCTGACTCTTGTGGATCGTGAGCGCATGGACCGTTTCGATGTCCTCCAGACGCGAGACCGGCACCCGGAGCTGCTGCGTCGGCACGCCGAACACCGCCTCCCTCCGGCCGGCCCGCGGCACGACCACGCCGACGTCGCCGTTGGAGAGCCCGAGCGCCGGGTTGTTGCGGGTGACCATCACCGGCCGTCCCGAATACCACGAGTCGGCGGCGCGAATGCCCAGCCGCTTCTCGATCCGTGCGTTCCAGCCCGACACCCCCATCGCCCCCTCGCGGTGGCCGCAGAGCACCTGCAGCTTCGCCCGCGCCTCGAGCACGGCCACCGGGTCGCCCTGCAGGGCCGCCGCACGAACGCCCCGCGCGTGCTTCGCCACCTCGCCGACGACGGCTTCCACCGCGCCGTCGTCCTCGGGATCGACCCAGACGACGTCGTCGCGACGAGCCTCCAGGATCCCGAAGGCCGCGGCGGCACCGCTCTCGCGAATCGCCCGCGAGAGGTCGATGATGGTCTTTGACTCGGCGCGATGGATCTCGCTGAGCCGGTCGATCTGGCCGCCAAGGGGCGTGGACTCGTGGGCGGCATCGCTGCACGCGGCGATGTCGCCGAGCACCGTGCCCGCATCCACGCTGGCGAGCTGGTCCGGGTCGCCCACGAGCTGGATCTCGGCTTTGGGATCGACAGCGGCGAGCAGGTGGTGCATCAGGCTGCTGGAGAGCATCGAGGCCTCGTCCACGATGACCAGCCCGTAGGGCAGTGGATTGCCGGCGTTGTATTCGAAGCGGTCGCCGCGGCGGGGGTTGTAGCCGAGCAGCTTGTGGACCGTGCGGGCTGGTTCGGCCGTCACCGCGGCGAGCACGTCGGGCGAGGCTGCGACGTCCTCGCACCGCTTCCTCAGCACCTCGGTCATCCGCGCCGCCGCCTTGCCGGTGGGGGCGGCGAGCGCCACCCGCGGCTTCGCGTCGGCGGGCCCGAGCGCCTTGAACCGCTCGACGAGATCCCTGGCCACCTTCGTCGTCTTGCCCGTGCCCGGCCCGCCGAGAAGGATGCGGATCGTGCCGGCGGCGGCACGCGATCGGATCGCCGCGGCGATCGCCTCCTCCTCCGCCAGCGCCCGCGCTAGGTAGAGGCGGTGCCCGTCGAGGATGAACGGCCTGCGGTCGCCGGGACTGCCGACGAGGACGTGGGCCTTCTCGAGCTGCTCCATCCATTCGTTCGCGGCGGTCGGCCACTCGAGCCCGCCCGACGCCATCGCGTCGAGCTCGCCCCGCCACCCCGCGATGCCCGACAGGTCGACGCAGGTGTGCCCATCGCGGACCGTCCGCAGGGCCAGGCACATCCCGAGCCAGGCGAGCAGGCCCGGCTCGGGGGCGCCGTCGCGGCGGGCCATCTCGACCAGCATGGCCGCCGCCGCGATGTCGTCGCGACCGATCGCGCCCGCCTCGCGGTAGGCATGAAGACGAGGGGGCACGTTCATCGGGTCGCTCCTGTCAGGCGGGGCGTGACCAGCACATCGCTCAGCCGCCGGAAGAGCCCGCGGGGCGGCTGCCATGCGAACACGCCGAAGCGGTGGCCGCGGGCGTCGGTCGGCGTCGCGGCGCCCTTCATGCCGCGGATGAAGGCGTAGGCCACGCCGGCGATGCAGTCGTCGGGGTCGGCCTTGGGCAGCCGCCAGCGGAGCATCCGGTAGACGGCCGTGCCGTAGAGCAGCGCCTGCAGCGGATAGTGATGCTCCTCCATCGCCGCCACGAGCCGGTCGGGGGCGTAGGCCCGCAGGGGATCGGGCATGCCGGTGCGGTGGAGCTTGTTGCTCTTGTAGTCGCAGATCAGCAGCCGCGGCCTGTCGGGCGTGCTCTCCGGCAGCCGCAGGAGCGCGTCGATCGACCCCGTGAGCAGGCCGCCGACATCCACCTCGAACGCCGGCCCCGCGAGGGTGGCGGCATAGCCGCGGAGCGGGTCGTCGACGGGGAGCATCTCCGCGAGCACCTCGCCGATCGCCTTCGCCTGCACGCCGGCGGTAAGCGACGCGAGCCCCATGTCGAAATCCATCTCCGCCAGCCGGTCGCGTGGCGGCACGTGGGCAAAGGTGAGCTCGCCGAACGGGCCGCCGAGCGGTGTCTCGAGCGAGTCGGTGACGATCCGCACGAGGCCGTCGTGGCACGACCGCAGCCGACCCGCCGTGGCCCGCTCCGTCACCACCCGCCGCACCTCGTCCTCGAGCGGCCGCTGCGTCGTGTCGACGTGCTCGAAGATTTCGTGGATCACCCGGCCCACCGCGATGCCGGCTGGCAGGTCGATCACCGGCAGGCTCGCCGCGGCGGCGGCGGAGAGCGGCGGCAGCGAGATGCCGCCTTCCCCGGACGGCTCGTCGTAGCCGCCGCCCTCGGGATCGAACGGGTTGTCGCGGCCGTGGCCGCGGACGGCGGTGATGCCCGTGAACGACATGCGGCGGTAGGTGCGGGTCACCGCGGCCGGCGGTGCGAGGCGGAGATCGCCATCCTCGGTGACGGCCCTGCCGAGTTGCCGCACGAGCTTCGTGCGGCCGTTCGGGGCGGCGCACGGCTGCGGCAGTTTCATCGTCTGCTCGAGAATGCTCGGCCGCGGCGGGTTGCCATTTCGATCGGGCTTGCCCCTCGCGACGAGGATGGCGAGATAGTGCTCCGCCCTGGTGCATGCCACGTAGAGCAGTCGTCGCGACTCCTCGTCTTCGGCAGCCTGCCGTCGCCGCTTGGCGCGGGCGGAGTCGTGGTCGAGGGCATGGCCGAGATCGAACTTGCGGATGCCGTCGTCGTCGTAGAACACGGCGGGCTTCTTCTCGCCGCCGCTCCAGCCGGACGAGTCTTTCCAGAGGTCGGCCACGATCACGCAGGGGAACTCGAGCCCCTTGGCGGCGTGGATCGTGAGGATCTTCACCGCATCGGCATCGCTCTCCACGCGGCGGCTGACGAGGTCGTGCTTCTCGTCCATCGCGGCCAGCCGGCTGAAGATCTCCAGCGCCTGCGCTGGCGTGCGGCCGCGGCCCGGACCCTGCGCGTCCATCACCTCCATCACGTGCAGGAAATCGGTCACGTTCCGCTCGCCCTGCCGGCCCGAGGCGATCCGCGTCATGATCGCCTCGTCGGCCTCGATCGCCGCGCCGAGGGCCGCGATTCCCTTCTTCGCGAGGATGCCGGCGAACTGCACCAGGCCGTCCTGCACCTCCTCGATCACCTGCTCGGTGAGCCCGCCCACGCTGACGAGCGACTGGCCGAAGAACACCGTGGCCGCCGCCCGCCGCACCCGCCCCACGTTCCACGGCTGCTCCATCGCCTCCAGCAGCGAACGAAGGTCGAGGGCCATGCCGCTGCTCATCACGCTCGACGTGCCCCCCATCACCGCCGGGATGCCGTGCCGGCCGAGCGCCCGCTCGACGAGCCGGCCCACGCCGCTCGATCGAACCAGAACGCAGATGTCGCGAGGATCGAGGAGCCGCTCCTTGCCGGTGGGGTCGTCCTGCTCCGCGAGGCGGGCGTCGTCGAGCAGCTCGATCACCTTGCCGAGCACCGGCCTCACCATCGCGATCTGGCTCGTCGCTCCGTCGACCGCGACGAACTCCACACCCGAGGACATGGCGCGGATGAGCGACGCCTGACGATTCTTGGGCGCATGAACCTCGAGATACTCGATGCCGGCGCCGAACTCCTGGCCGTCGAACGCCGCGTTGAGGGCGTCGAGCAGCGGTTGGTCGGTGCGGCGGTTGACGGGAAGGGTGCGGTAGAGCTCCGCGCGGGTCGCGGGATCCGCCTTCGCCGCCGCGGCGTGATCGA
>CAIKWU010000650.1 GCA_903831155.1 uncultured Planctomycetaceae bacterium
ACACGTTCTTCAGGTTCCCAACGGCCGGGTCCCCCGCCCGCGCCACTACGTGCGTGCCGGGCGTCGCTCGAGGAACCGCCCCCGGCCCACCGTGCCGCAAAACCGTCCGTCGCGGACGGCCACCTCGCCACGCACCGTGACCACCGCAGGCCGCCCCTCGATCGGCCAGCCCTCGAACGCGTTGTAATCCACGGCCTGGGTTTGTGTCTTCGCCGAGATCGTACCGCGGTACGCCGGGTCGTAGATCACGAGGTCGGCATCGGCGCCGGGCTGGATCACGCCCTTGCGGGGCCAGAGGTCGAAGATCTTCGCTGCATTGGTGCTCGCCACCGCCACGAACTGCTGGAGCGAGAGTCGGCCCGACTTCACGCCGTGCGTCCAGAGGAGGTTGATCCGATCCTCGATCGACGGGATGCCGTTGGGGATCTTCGTGAAGTCGTCCCTGCCCATCGGCTTCTGCGTGAGGAAGTCGAAGGGGGCGTGGTCGGTGCCGACGGTCTGCACGAGCCCGCTGGCGAGGGCGTTCCAGAGAACCGCCTGGTTCGCCGCGTCGCGAAGGGGCGGCGACATCACGTACTTCGCCCCCTCGAACCCCGGCTTCTCGGCCCAGGTCTTGTCGAGCACGAGGTACTGGATGAGCGTCTCCACCGACACGTTCACGCCCCGCAGCCGGGCCGCCAACGCGGCCTCGAGGGCCTCGCGGCAGGAGAGGTGGACGATGTAAACGCGGGCTCCGGTGAGCCCGGCGAAGGTCATCAGGTGGTGCACACCCTCCGCCTCGACTCGCGGCGGCCGGCTGTCGTGATGCGCCTCGGGGCCGGTGCGGCCGGCGGCGAGCAGCTGCTTCTGCAACTCGGCGACGAGCGTCTCGTTCTCGCAGTGGGCCGTGACGACCACGCCGAGCTCCCGGGCGAGCGTGAGCGTCTGCCAGAGTTCGGTGTCATCGACGCCGAAGGCCCCCTTGTAGGCCAGGAACACCTTGAAGCTGCCGACGCCCCCGCCGACGATCTCACGAAGCTGGGCGGCGGAGTCGGCGTCGAACCGGGTCACGCCCATGTGGAAGGTGTAGTCGCAGCAGGCCTTGCCCGCGGCCTGCTGCCGCCAGAGCGCAAAGCCCTCCGCCGGCGACATGCTCCGCGACGGGCAGACCATCTCGAAGATCGTCGTCGTGCCACCGGCCAGGGCCGCCTTCGTGCCGGTCTCGTAGTCGTCCTTCGAGAAGGTGCCCATGAAGGGCAGGTAGATGTGCGTGTGCGGGTCGATGAAACCCGGGAAGACGTGCCGGCCCGTGGCGTCGATCACCTCGGCCCCCGGGGGCGGGGCGATGCCGCGGTCGATCCGGGTGATCGTCTCGCCGTCGCAGAGGATGTCGGCGGTGTACCGGCTGTCGGCGTTGACGATGTCGGCGTTCTTGATCAGCAGGGCCATCGCGTCGTCTCCCGGATCAGCGGTCGGCCCAGATCGTCCCCTCGCCATAACTGAACCAACGAGTCGTCGTCACCTTCTGCTGCGTGAAGAAGGCCACGCTCTCACGGCCCTGGAGGTGGAGGTCGCCGAAGAACGAGGCGTGCCAGCCGCTGAAGGGAAAGAAGGCCATCGGGGCGGGCACGCCGATGTTGATCCCCACCATGCCGGCCTGCACGCGGTGGCGAAACTCGCGGGCCGCCTTGCCGCTGCGGGTGAAGATCGCGGCGCCGTTGCCGTAGGGGGAGGAGTTGGCCAGTTCGATCGCGGCGTCGAGATCGTCCATCCGGACGACGTTGAGCACGGGCCCGAACACCTCCTCCTTCATCGTCACCATCTCGGGGCGAACGTGGTCGAGCACCGTGGGGCCAACGAAGAAGCCGTGGGGGGCCGTGGCGACCTTCGTGGTGCGGCCGTCGGTGAGCGGCTTCGCCCCCTGGCTGGCGGCCTGGGAGATGAGCTCGCAGACGCGGTCGGCATGCTGCCGGGTGATCACGGCGCCCATCTGGGCCTCGACGTCGCGGTCGGTGGGGCCGACCTTGATCTTCGACACCACGTCCACGAGCTGAGGAAGCACCGTGTCGGCGGCCTTGCCGATCGTGATCGCCGTCGAGCCGGCCATGCACCGCTCGCCGGCGCAGCCGAACGCGGCCTCGAGGATGCCGGTCGAGGAGTTGCCGACGTCGGCATCAGGCATCACGAGCACGAAGTTCTTCGCGCCGCCGGCCGCCTGCACCCGCTTGCCGTTGGCCGTGCCGATCCGGTGGATCTCCCGGGCGACGGGCGTGGAGCCCACGAACGACACCGCTTTGATCGAGGGGTGGACGAGGATCGCGTCGACCGCCTCCCGTCCGCCGTGGACGACGTTGAGCACCCCCGCAGGCAGCCCGGCCTGCTGCGCGAGTTGGGCGATGCGGATCGTTGTCAGCGGCACCTTCTCGCTCGGCTTGAGCACGAAGGTGTTGCCACAGGCGATCGCGATGGGCCACATCCAGAGCGGCACCATCGCGGGAAAGTTGAACGGGGTGATGCCCGCGACGACGCCCAGCGGCTGGCGGATCGAGTCGCAGTCGATGCCGCGGGCCACGTTCTCGGCCGACTCGCCCATCAGGAGGCTCGGGGCGCCGCAGGCGAACTCGATGTTCTCGAGGCCGCGGCGGACGTCGCCGCGGGCCTCGGCGAGGGTCTTGCCATGCTCCGTGGTGACGCTCCGGGCGAGTTCGTCGAAGTGGTCCTCGAGCAGCACCTTCAGCCGGAAGAGGATCCGGGCCCGCTCGATCGGCGGCGTCTCCATCCATGAGGGAAACGCCCGGGCCGCCGCCTGGACCGCCTGATCGACGACGTCTGGCCCGCAGAGCGGCGTCTCGGCGATCACCTCGCCAATCGATGGGTTGTGGACGGGCGTGGTGGCGACGCCCGTCACGGTCGTCCATTCGCCGCCGATGAAGAGCGGGCAGGGCAGCAGTTTTGACATGGACGGGAGGCTCCGGGGTGAAGGGAGCCAGTGTAGTGGATCAGGTGTCGTCGGTGCCGTCGGTCGGTGCCTTCGGGTCGTTGCCGTCGCCGATCGAGCAGTACCAGCGGAGCACGGCGGCATCGACGTCGGTCTCGATCCCCTCGACGTGGCCGTCGAGGAACACGAACTGCACGAGGCCGGGGTGTCCGCTGCCGAACTTGCGGCGGTTCATGTCGTCGGCGCCACTGGCGAGTCCGCGGGCGGGGTCGCGGAAGCAGACGTAGGGGTTGTCGGCAGCGAAGAAGGCGGTGTCGCCCTGGGCCCAGTGGATCATCGTGTCCTGCACGCCCGCATCGAGCCGGGGCACGTGCCGCTCGCCCACCGCGAACGTCTTCGAGAGGCCATCGGTCACCTGGGCGGCTCGAACCCTCGAGAACGTGTGGATCGGGCCGGCCTGCCGCGGATCGAGCGGCGTGGCCGCCTCCGTCGCGTAGTTGAAATACGTGCCGGCATTGGCGGCAGAGTCGCCCCCCGCCGCCACGCCCAGCACGACGGGCGGGCGGTCGTTGTTGTCGAAGTTGCGGTCTGCGGCGGGCCCGCGACGACTGGGGCAGAAGAATGTCGCCACCGGCGTTCGCATCGCCGTCGCGTTGCGGGTGTCCCACATCGGCACGTTCGTGCCCGAGGCCAGCGAGCCGAACACCGCCTGCTGCTCGAGGAGAGGCAGGAGCCGGAACGACCACGAGGTGCCATACGGGTCGCGCGAATCGCGGCCCATCGGAAACACCCGCTTCTGGTCGTGGAGCTGCACGACCGCCAGGCCGAGCTGCTTCATGCCATTGGCGCACTGGATCCGTCGCGCCGCCTCGCGGGCTCCCTGCACCGCAGGAAGAAGCAGCCCGATCAGCGTGGCGATGATCGCGATCACCACGAGCAGTTCGACAAGCGTGAAACCATGGCGCGGGCGACGGTGCATGGCATGACTCTCGGAAGGCGGGGCGGACCGAAACGGCCGCTGTGTCCGGAGTATAAACGGGCGGCCACCATCCGGGTTGCGGCCGGGCGAGCCGATGGCAGGCGGCGGTGCTGGCCGTTCAGGCGGCCCGAAGCCCGGAAAAGCCCCGCGAGGAGGTCAGCCCCGCGAAATCCTCGTGGTAGAGATCCGCGACGATCTCGCGCAGCTCCGGCGTCCAGCGCGACCGTGAGTCTGCCGATCGGGACGCGTTGTAGCGTCGGAGGCTCTCGAGCGCCGGACGAGCAGCCGCGAGCCTGCCGATGCCTCGGAAGAGCGCTTCGAGCCCCTCGGCGAGTTGCTCCATGTGAATGAGACGGTCGAACCGAACCAGATCGAGTTCGAGCACCTTCACCTGGGGGGCGAAATGCGGATCCCAATCGATCCCATGGCGGTCGAGTCCGTGGATGAATCGCTCGAAGGGGATGAATCCCTGAATCGTGCGAATTCGCGCCGCCTGCCAGGCCTCGACCGACGTGCCTGGCCATACGGGTGTGGCGTAGGCGAGGAGGTAGGCGAGCGGCTGGAATCTGCGGGCATAGCGGTTGAGTTTGTTGTGGTAGTTCGACTCGACCCGCGCGAACGGGTCGCGAATCACGGAGAACCACGTGTAGGCCTCGAGCCGCCGTGCCACGGTGCCGATCTCGTCTGGCCCGAGCCGGAGCTCGTAGACGCCCGCCGTGCCCCGTCCGACGTTCGATATGGTCTTCCGAGGACAGTCCCGCGGGCCACGTCGCGACGGCATCCCACCGACGTCCATCAGCAGGTTGATCATCGTGGTCGACGCGCACTTCGGGAGCGGCGCGTAGACCAACCTCCAGGGTTCGCAAACGACGAGATGCATCGCCCCCCCGAGCCGCCGACAGGAAGCCGGCGCTGAACGCCGGCACCCTTCCTTCGGCGTTGAGAGCCGAAAAACGTCAGCAAACGTGCCCTCGCCGCACCGTCGGCAGCGGCGCCG
>CAIKWU010000651.1 GCA_903831155.1 uncultured Planctomycetaceae bacterium
CAAGGGCACGGTCGTCAACGTGATGAGCTACGGCGCATTCGTGAAGCTCGAGGACGGCGTCGAGGGGCTCGTGCACATCAGCGAGATGAGCTGGACCAAGCGGGTGAGCCACCCGTCGGAGCTCGTCAAGCCGGGCGACGAGGTCGAGGTGGTGGTGCTCGCCATCAACAAGGAGAAGCAGGAGATCTCGCTGGGCATGAAGCAGACCCAGCAGAACCCCTGGGAGAAGGTGGCCGCCGACTACCCGCCAGGCGCGGTGGTCAAGGGCGTGGTGCGGAACCTCACCAACTACGGCGCCTTCATCGAGATCAACGACGGCATCGACGGCCTGCTCCACGTGACCGACATGTCGTGGACCCGGAAGGTGACCCACCCCAGCGAGATGCTGGAGAAGGGGCACGAGGTCGAGTGCAAGGTGCTCTCTGTCGACCAGCAGCGGCGGCGGATCGCCCTCGGGCTCAAGCAGATGGCCGACGATCCCTGGACGACCGACATCCCCAAGCGCTACAAGGCTGGCGACGTCGTCAAGGGCACGGTCACGAAGATCACCAACTTCGGCGTGTTCGTGGGGCTCGAGGACGGCCTCGAGGGCCTGCTGCACATCTCGGAGCTGTCTGAGGACAAGATCGAGAACGCCGAGGACGTCGTGAAGATCGGCGATCCGCTCGAGGTGAAGATCCTCCGCGTCGACACCGACGAGCGGAAGATCGGGCTCTCGAAGAAGCGGGTCGGCTGGTCGAGCGATCGCGAGGCAGCCGAAGGTCCGGCCGAGGGCTGAGCGGCTCAAGGCCGCTCCGGCGGGCGAGACAGAGGCAATCCACCTGGGCTCGAGGCTGCCCGTGGTGCGGTCAGCGGGTGACGTCGATCGCCACGATCGGGCCGACCGATTCGGCGGGCGTGCGGGAGTCCGCCAGGTCGGGCACGGCGGCCGTGCCCAGTGATCGGTAGCCGAGATGCCCGCCGCGACGGATCGCCCCCTCGCCGGAGAGCCGCACGCGGCGCGGGGCCGACGTGGCGGCGGCAGGTCTGCCGTCGGCGGTGAACGACACGGCCTCGTAGAGGAGGGCCTCCGCGTCGGCCGGATCGACCAGGTCGAGAACGAGGCAACGGAAGGCCTGCGGCCCGGCCCCGCGGGGGACGGCGAGCCAGATCACCACGCGGCTGCCCGACGAGAGCGTGCGGACCGCGATCTCGTCGGGCCCTCCGGCGGGCGGACGGAGGTCGGTAGACCTGACGAGCGGGGCTGGAGCCGACGGTCGGGTCGCGTCGCCGGGGGCGGCGGCGCGGGGGGCCAGCGGCGTCGGGGGCGTTGCCTCGGGCACCGCCGTCAGCGTGGGTGCGGCGGCCTGCTCGGCGGGCACCGGGTCGACCGCCGGGGCCGCGGGCACGTCACTCGCGTTGAGCACCCGCATGCCCCGCTCGGCGAGCCGGCCCAGGTCGCCCGTCAGGGCGAAGCCGCCAGCCACGATGCCAACGGCGGCGACGCGGGACAGGATGGTCGACATGGGTGCGGCCGGGGACTGGAGCGGGGGGAATCGTGCCCGCAACTATGCCCCACGGTGGCGTCCCGGGCGCCGGCTCTTCCGACGGACGCCGGTCCGATCGTGCCGACGGTGACGGCGGATCCGTCACGCGTCCGCGAGGGCCGCGAGCACCTGGTCGGCGTGGCCGTCGGGCTTCACGGCCCGGAACACCTTCGCCACGCGGCCGGCTGCGTCGATCACGAACGTACTGCGGACGATGCCCATCGATTTTTTCCCGTAAAGCGTCTTTTCCCGCCAGGCGCCGTACTTCTCGGCCACGGCGTGATCGGGATCGCAGAGCAGGGTGAACGGGAGCTTGTGCTTCGTGCGGAACTTCGCGTGGGCTTCCGGCCCGTCGCGGCTCACGCCGAGCACGACGGCCCCGAGCCGCGCCAGTTTGGCCTTGGCGTCGCGAAAGCCGCAGGCCTCTCTCGTGCAGCCCGGCGTATCGTCCTTCGGGTAGAAATAGAGCACGACGGGCGCGCCCCTGAGGCTCGAGAGTTTGAGCTTCGTGCCCTCGTGGGTGACGAGCGTGAAATCGGGAGCCTTGGCCCCCTCCTCGATCCAGTCGGCCATGGTGGATCTCCACGAATGGGCGGAAACGCATGCGGGTGACGCCGATTTCTAGCAGGGAAACCGTGAGCGTCCAGCCGGTCCGGGCCATGCTGCTCACGCCTTCCGGCCGGGGGGCCCTCGCCGTGGTCGGTGTGACGGGCCCCGGAGCCGTCGATCTCGTCGGGGCCCAGTTCGCTCCCCGCGCCGCCCCCCCGCTCGCCGCCCAGCCCGACGGCGCCATCGTCTTCGGCACGTGGCGATCGACCGGCGAGGAGGTGGTGGTCGTCCGTCAGGCAGCCGACCGCGTGGAGGTGCACGGCCACGGCGGCACCGCCGCGCCGGCCGCCGTGCTCGCCGCGCTGGTGGCGGGCGGTGCGGTTCAGGGACGGTGGCAGGACTGGGCCGAGGGTGGACCCTGTCAGCGCGAGGCGATCGAGGCACTGCCGGCGGCCACGGCGCCGCGGGCGGCGATGATCCTCTCGCGGCAGGTTTCGGGGCTGATGGACCGCGCGATCGAGGAACTCACGGCCGTCGTCACCCGCGGTGACGCGCTTGCCGCCCACCGCATGGCCGGTCGGCTTATCACGGCATCCCGCGTGGGGCTGCGGCTGACCGAGCCGTGGCGGGTGGTGCTTGCGGGTGAAGTGAACGCCGGCAAGAGCAGCCTGATGAACGCGGTGCTCGGGCACGCGCGGAGCATCGTCTCGCCGACGCCCGGCACCACTCGGGACGTCCTGATCGCCACGGCGGTGCTCGACGGCTGGGCCGTGGACCTCGTCGATACGGCCGGGGAACGACGGGCCGGCGAGACCGAGTCGGCCACCGAGCGCGAGGGGATCGCCCGGGCCGAGGCCGCGGCGAGGCATGCCGATCTCGTGCTGCGGGTGCTGCCCGCCGACGCGGCCCCGGGATCCAGTTCGCGTGTCGGCGCCACCGACCTCGTCGTCGTCTCGAAGGCCGATCTCCAAATCGCAACGATCCCGCCCGGGGCCGTCGTGACGTCGGCGGCGACGGGGCAGGGCGTTGAGGAACTCCTCCGGGCGATCGTCGAGCGGCTCGTGCCCGAGGCAGCGGCCGACCCCGCGCTCCTCGCCGGGCCCGTGCCGTTCACGCGGCGGCAGGTGGAGACGATCGAGCGGATCGCCGCGGCCGCCGAGCCTGTCCCCCCGTGACTCCCTGTTATCCCCGCACTGCCCGCCCCGTCATGGCCGGTCCGTTGCGAGTGGCATGCACTCAGCGAGGGGCTACCCGTGCCCTGGGAGCCGGGCTATGGCAGCAAGCGAAGCCAGGATGGCGAAACGCAGCGGACATGCAGTGAGCGTCAGGCAGGATGCCTGACGCGAACGTCCGGCGACGGGGCAGGGGCAGCCTCGAGCCCCGCGAACGCCCCGGATCAAGGGCGAGCCGCAGCGGACGCGTGCCGAGTCGATCAGTCGGCGTCGTCGTCCGGCCCGTCGCCCGACGCGTCCTCTGGCCTGTTGCCCGGACTATCGCCCTGCTTATTGCCCGCTTTGTCACCGGTGCCACGGCCGCGGACGTAGAGGCGGATGGGAACCTCCCTGAACGGCAACTCCTTGCGGAAGGCGTTGAGCAGGTAGCGACGGTACGGGTCCGACACGCTCCGCGGCGCGCTGGCCGAGATCACGATCGTCGGCGGGCCGACCTCGACCTGCGTGGCGAAGTAGAGCCGCACCGGCCGGCCCTTGGAGTCGGCAGGCGGCTGGTTTGCCTCGACCGCCTGCCGGAGCACGGTGTTGAGCCGGGCCGTCGCCGCCCGCTCGTGGCTCTGCCGATAGAGCCGCTGGGCCGTGTCGATCGTGGCCTTCACGTTGCGGCTCGCGGTGGCCGTCACGAAGGCCACCGGGGCCCACGGCATCGTCCGGAACGTGTCGCGGAGATACTGCGTCCATTCCCGCTTCTTGACGTCGGCGGCGTAGAGGTCCCACTTGTTGACCACGAAGACCACCGGCTTGGCCTCCTCCGTGATCGTCTCGGCGAGCTGCTTGTCGACCTTGCCGATCGGCTCCGTGGCGTCGAAGAACAGGAGCACCACGTCGGCCCGACGGATGCTCCGCTGGGCCCGGTGGGTGGAGTAGAAGTCGATGTCGCTGGTGCGGCTCTTCGCCCGCCGCAGGCCTGGCGTGTCGATGGCGAGAAACGACCGGCCGTCGACCTCGAACCTCACGTCCACGCTGTCGCGGGTGGTGCCGGCGACGGGGCTCGTGATCACCCGCTCCTCGCGGGCCAGGGCGTTGACGAAGGTGCTCTTGCCGACGTTGCGGCGGCCTACCATGGCGAGCTTCATCTCGGGCAGTTCGGCCGTTTCGGGGTCGTCGATGCCGGGCGGTGGCAGCCGCGCCATGATCGCGTCGACGAGCGGGCCACGGTTGCGGTGCTGTCGGGCGCTGACCACGAGCGGCGGGCCGAAGCCGAGGGCCGAGAACTCGTGGGCCTGCGGATCGAGGTGGGGCGCGTCGGCCTTGTTGACGACGAGCAGCACCGGGCAGCCCGTCTTCCGGACCCGCTTGGCCACCTCGAGGTCGGATGGCAGCAGGCCGCTGCGGACGTCGACCATGAAGAGCACGACCGCCGCATGCGCGAGCCCCGACTCGATCTGCCGGTCGATCTGGGCCGTGAGGCCGTCCGGGTCGTCGAACCCCATGCCGCCGGTGTCGACCAGCTCGATCACGCGGCCGTCGAGCTCGATCCGCTGGACGAGACGGTCGCGGGTCACTCCGGCGGTCGGGTCCTCGATCGCAATCCGCTTCTCCACGAGCCAGTTGAACAGGCTCGACTTGCCCACGTTGGGCCGACCGACGATCACGACTTGGGGAATCATCGGTTTCAGGCTCCGACGTCGGGGAGGGCGGGCTGCCCGCCGAGTTGGCGGCGGGGCGTGGAGTGGACCAGGTAGCGGTGGCTGATCGCGTCGGCGAACTCGCGGGCGAGGGCATCGAGCCGGGCGAGCAGGTCCGCGAGATCGCGGCGGCTGCCGAGGTCGTCCACGACGGCCAGCCGCTCCACGTCGGCGAGCCGCAGCTGGGCCACGGCCGACATCACCGCCCGCCGCTCGCCCGACGGGACCGGCGACATGCCGTCGTCGGGCAGGGCCGCGACGTGATCGGCGAGCGCGGCGAACTGGAAGCCGATGCTGCGGGGGTTGGTCTCGTCGATCACGAGCAGGTCGATGAGGGGGGCCGGCTCCGACACCCCCGGATACCGGTTGCGGTAGGTCATCGAACTGTCGGCGATCTCGAGGAGCATCTCCTCGAGCCGGACGGCGTCCCCGCCGGGACCCTCGCCGAACATCCGCGGCCGGGGTGCCGCCAGCGCCGAGCCGACCAGCCGGATGGCGAACGCCGCCCGCTCCACGCGGCGGCCCATGTCGAGGAATCGCCAGCCGGGCCCGCGGGTCATGCTCTCGGTGCCGAGCCCCGCGAATGCCGACAGGTCGAAGATCAACGTGTCGAGGTGGGGCAGGACATCGGCGACGTGCCCCGACGGAAAGGCACCGGACGTGCCCCGGCCGCATGCGTCGCGCCGCACGCGGGCGAGCACCTTCCAGGAGTCGATCGAGATCCGGTCGCGGACCACCGATGCCGTCCGCCAGAGCCGGTCGATCTCCTCTCGCACGCTGCCCGAGCGGTGCGGATCGTGCACGAGCGACTGGATCGCCTCGTGGACTCCGCCTGTGGCCTCGTGGGCAGCGGGCCCCGCGACCGCCTCCAGCAGTCGGGCCGCCTCAACGCCGCACTCGCGATCCGATTCGGAGGCGAGCCGTGACGCGACGGTGCGAAGCAGTCGGGCAGCGTTCTCCGCCCGCTCCGCGTGACGGCCGAGCCAGTGAAGGTGGTCGGCGACCCGGCTGGGCAGGTCGTAGCCGCTGCGGCGGAGCGGCACCGGCTGGCCGGGTCGGCGCAGCAGCGTGAGGGGCGGAACCGGACCGTCGGCCAGGACCCACACATCCTTCGAGCCCTGCGCCGAGAGCAGCAGTTCCTCCCCCGCGGCGCGGACGGTCGACATCCGGGCCAGTCCGCCTCGCATCGTCTGATAGCCCTCGGGCACCGCGACGGCGAAGCACCTCATGATCAGCGAAGCCGGCGTGATCGATCCGTCGTTCCAGCACGGAGCCACCGACCGCTCCACCCGCTCGCGACCGACCCAGTCGGCCGGGCGGCTGCGGATCTCGGCGACGAGCCGGCCGCGGGCCTCGGCGTCGAGCAGGGCGGGCACGTGCCGCTTCGGGCCGCGGCCGGGGATGGACGGCTCGATCACGCAGTCGTCGAGGCAGCGGAGGACGTGGTCGAGGTTCGCCGGGTCGCCGCACCACCACGACCGCGGCCCCGCGAGGACGAGATCCTCGCCGAGGAGCCGCCTCGAGACCGCCGGCAGGTATTCGGCGAAGGCCGGCGACTCCACGAGGCTGCTGCCGAGCATGTTCGCGACCGTCACCCTGCCGCGGCGGATCGACTGCACCAGTCCGGGTGTGCCATCGAGGGCGGCCGGGTCGAGCTCGAGGGGATCGCAGTCGCGGTCGGGGACCCGGCGGAGCACGACGTCGAGCGGCACGAGACCGCCGAGCGTCTTCAGCCACAGGCGGTCATCGCGGACGGCGAGGTCACCACCCTCGACGAGCGGATACCCCAGGTAGCGGGCGAGGTAGGCGTCCTCGAAGGAGGTCGCGCCGCCGGGGCTCGAGCTCTGCAGCACGATCCGCGGCTCGTCCCTGCCCACCGCGAGCCCGCGGAGCAGCGACCGCAGGCCGATGAAGAACGGGGCGAGCCGCTCCACGTTGCACTGCTCGAAGGCCGCGGGAAAGAGCCGCGACACGACCAGCCGGTTCTCGAGCGCGTAGCCGAGGCCGCGGGGCACGTCGGTTCGATCTCCGATCGCGACCCACCGGCCATCGTGGTTGCGGGCGACCACGGCGGCATAGAGATGGAGCCAGCGGCCGCCGGCCGCCGCCATGCCGTGGCAGCAGCGGAGGAATCCCGGGTGTCCGAAGACGAGTTCGGGCGGCACCACGCCCTCGCGGAGCAGGTGCTGGGGACCGTACAGGTCGCCGAGCAGGGCGTCGAGCACCCGGGCCCGCTGGTTGATGCCCAGTTCGAGCGTCGCCCAGTCCGGGCCGGCGATCACCAGCGGGATCGGGTCGAGCACCCATGGCCGCTGCTCCCCGGACGTCTCGTCCTGGAGGGCGTAGGTGACGCCGTTGTCGCGGATCAGCCGCCGCGCCTGCTCCCAGCGGTTCGCGAGTTCCTCCGGACGCCAGGCCCCCAGGTGATCGACGAGACCCGCCCAGTGGCCCCGCGGCTGACCGGCAGCGCCGAGGAACTCGTCGTAGGCCGTCTCCGGGGCGTGGTAGCCGGGAAACGGACCCGCGGCGGATGGCCGGGCGGCCCGCGAAACCGGGGAGGTGGGGGGCGGGTTCATCGGGATGGGGCCGGCGACGCTGGACGCCCCAAGTCTACCCCGCCGGCGATGACCCGTTTGGGACGCCGGCCACGACGGCAAGGATTCGCTCGCGGCACACCGGCTCGATCACGCCGTGCTCGGTCACGATGCCGCTGATCAGCCGGGCCGGCGTGACGTCGAACGCCGGGTTGAATGCCGCCGCTCCGTCCGGGGCGGCGGCGACGCCAAGCGGGCGGAGCACCTCGCCGGCCGACCGCTCCTCGATGGGGATCTCGGCGCCCGTGTCGAGCGAGAGGTCGAAGGTGCTCGACGGCGCGGCGACGAAGAACGGCACGCCGTGGGCGTGGGCCAGGATTGCGAGGCCGTAGGTGCCGATCTTGTTGGCGGTGTCGCCGTTGGCGGTGATCCGGTCGGCGCCGACGATGCAGGCCGCGACGCGTCCGGTCGCCAGCAGGTGCGCGGCGGCGGAGTCGCAGAGCACCGTGACGGGGATGCCCCGCTGGACGAGCTCCCAGGCCGTGAGCCGGGCGCCCTGGAAGAGCGGGCGTGTCTCGTCGGCGAAGACCTCGAACCTCCGGCCCGAATCCCAGGCGGCCGTGATCACCGCGAGTGCAGTGCCCGCGCCACCCGTCGCCAGCGCGCCGGTGTTGCAGTGCGTGAGCACGCCGCCGGCCGGCAGGATCGCCGAGCCGTTGCGGCCGATCGCATCGCAGAGACGGCGATCCTCGTCGTGGATCGCCCGGGCCTCGGCGAGCAGAGTGGTGGCCAGCCCAATCGGGGCGGTCTCGGGCGGCAGCGCGTCGATCACGCGGAGGCATCGCTCCACCGCCCAGCGAAGATTCACGGCGGTGGGGCGGGCCGTGGCGATCTCCTCGGCCCGCGCGAGCACGTGGGCCCGGCCCCGCACCGCGTCCAGGCGGTCGCGCACCGCCTCGCCGGCGGCGACGACGAGGCCGTAGCCACCGGCGATGCCGATCGCCGGGGCGCCGCGAACCCGCAGGCTTCGGATCGCCTCGACGACCGCGGGCACGTCGCGGCAGGCCAGCCACTCGCAGCGAGCCGGGAGGAGCGTCTGGTCGAGGATTTCGAGGTGACCGACGGCGTCGGCGATCCAGCGGACCGAGGTGGGGATCATGGCTGCAGGGTGGGGCCGCCGCTCGAACCGGGGCGGCTAGGGATGAAACGCCTCGCACGGCAGCCCGAAGGCGGCGGCCACGGCCGGCTGGACGAGCCGGCCCTCGAACACGTTGACGGCGGAGCGGATCGCCGGGCTGAGGCGGGCCGCCGTCGCCACGCCTTCCCTCGCGAGGTCGAGCACGTAGGGAAGCGTGGCGTTGCACAGCGCGTAGGTGCTGGTGCGGCCGACGGCGCCGGGCATGTTGGTGACGCAGTAGTGGACCACGTCGTCCACCACGTAGGTCGGATCGGCATGGGTCGTGGGGCGGCTGGTGGCCACGCAGCCGCCCTGGTCGATCGCCACGTCGATGATCACCGCCCCCGGCTTCATGAGCCGGAGATCGTTGCGTTCGACGAGGTGCGGAGCCCTCGCCCCGGGGATCAGGACACTGCCGATCACGAGGTCGGCCCAGCCGAGCCGCTCGCGGATCGTGTGGCGGTCGGAGTAGAGGCAGTCGATGTTCGGCGGGGTGACGTCGTCGAGATAGCGAAGCCGCTCGAGGCTGGTGTCGAGCAGGGCAATGTTCGCCCCGAAGCCGGCCGCCACCTTGGCGGCGTTCGCGCCGACCGTTCCCGCCCCGAGCACGAGCACGTTGGCTGGCGCCACGCCCGGCACGCCGCCGAGGAGGATGCCCCGGCCCATCTGCGGCCGCTCCAGGAACTTGGCCCCCTCCTGGATGCTCATCCGGCCTGCGACCTCGCTCATCGGCACGAGCAGGGGAAGCCGGCCCTTGTCGTCGCGGAGGGTCTCGTAGGCCACGGCCGTCGCTCCCGTGGCCATGAAGCCCTCGGTGAGCCGGCGGTCGGCCGCGAAGTGGAAGTAGGTGAAGAGCGTCTGCCCGCGACGGATGAGGGCCAGTTCCGGCGGCTGCGGCTCCTTGACCTTCACCACCAGTTCGGCCCGCCCGAACACCTCTTCGGGGCCGTCCACGAGGGTCGCCCCGGCCGCCTCGTAGGCCTCATCGGACAGCCCCGAGCCCGCGCCGGCGTTCCGCTCCACCAGCACGGTGTGGCCCGAGCGAACGAGCTCCTCCGCGCCCACCGGGAGCAGGGCCACCCGATACTCGTCCCGCTTCGTTTCCCGCGGCACGCCGACGATCATGACTCGGCAGGCTTGTTCACCGAGCGGATCTTGAACGTGGCCGGCATGGGCAGCGGGTAGTTGCCATCCTTGTCGGGCACGACCGGCGGCGTGGTCTCCCACGTCGGATCCTCGGGCATGGTCCGGTAGTCGAGCTTCAGGGCGTCGTCGTACTTCCAGGTCTTGCCGGAGTAGGTGGCAAGCCGGCCGAGCACCGCCGAGAAGCTCGACGTGGCACCGTAGTAGGCGTCGTTCTTCGGCGTGTCGTTGCGGATCGCCGCGTGGAGTTCGTCGTGCTCCACCTGGTACGGGTCGGGGTTCGGGCCGGAGAACTTCCAGAGCTCCTTGCCGTCGAGATCGCTGATCCGGGCGTGGCCCGGATGCAGCGAGAGCATCCCCTTCGTGCCCTGGAAGTGCTCGTCGACATGATTCTCGCCACCGGGAAACTGCTTGCACTGGCTCGCGATCCGCACCCCGCCCGGGTAGGCGAAGTTGACGGAGTGGTGGTCGTAGATCTCGCTCGACTGGTTGGGCACGCGGTGCTGCCTGCCCCCCACGCCGTAGGCCGAGACCGGCAGCCGGTCGAGGAACCAGTTGGCGACGTCGATGTTGTGCACGTGCTGCTCGCAGATGTGGTCTCCGCAGAGCCAGTTGAAGTGGTACCAGTTGTGCACCTGGTACTGCATCTCCGTCTGATCCGCCTGCCGGTCGCGAAACCAGATGCCGCTGCCGTTCCAGTAGACCTGGCCGCCGATGATGTCGCCGATCATTCCCTCACGGACCTTGGCGAGGGCTTCGCGGTAGTTCGTCTGGTATCGCCGCTGCAGGCCCACGACCACCTTTCGCTTCTTCTCGTCGGCCTGCTTCGCCGCCTCCAGCACGAGCCGAGCGCCGTACGCGTCGACGCAGACCGGCTTCTCCATGAACACGTGCTTGCCCGCCTCGATCGCCCGCTCGAAGTGGAACGGTCGGAAGCCGGGGGGCGTGGCGAGGATCACCAGATCACAGGCATCGATCACCCGCTTGTAGCCGTCGAGGCCGTCGTAGCGACGATCCTCCGGGCAGTCGACCTTGTCCTGCATCTCCTTGAGCGACCGCATGGTGCCGTCGATGCCCCCCTTGAAGGCATCGGCGATCGCGGTGAGCTTCACCGCCGACCCTGGCACCGCGAGCGTCTGGGCGAGGGCGCCACGGCCGCGGCCGCCGGCGCCGATGAGCCCGACCTTGATCACGTCGCTCGACGGGTTGTCGGCATGCACACCCCGCATGCCAAGCATCGTGGATGCCGTCGCCGTCGCCGCCCCGGCCACCCGAAGGACATCACGGCGAGCAACGGATGGAGCCAGCGGTACGACGGCCATCGGGGCATGTCTCCTGAAAAGGGCTTCGAGCAGAAACGAGGAGTGTGCACGGGCGACCGGCGAACGCTGCCCCCGGCGGCCCACAGATTACAGGATCCCGCGCCAGGTATCTGACGGAAAAAGTCCGGGGGTGGCCGGCCTGGCCGACCACCCCCGGGGATTCGTTACGCCACGGTACGGACAGTCCGCCGTACCGCTGACGTCATGCCTGGTGGCGACCGATCAGTACTCGCCGATCGTCTCGCCGCCGTTCCGCGTCGTGAGGGCGCAGTAGATCGCCTCGTCCACGTCGGCCGAGATCATCTCCACGTGTCCGTCGCCGAACATGTGGCCGATCGTATTGCCCGAGTGGAAACTCGACGGCCCCCAGTTGAGGGCCACCGTCGAGTTCACGCCGGTCGTCTGCGCAACACACGAAGTAGCAGCAGGCGGATTCGTCGCACTGAAACTGCCACTCGTCATGAACCTCAGCATCGTGTGGGGCGCGGTGCCTTGCGCGACCCAAACGTTGACGTTTTTCCTCGAGCCTACCGACGCGGGGTGCCAGAGTTCGCCGTAAGCCCAGCGACCGGGAGAGCCGGCGGTGCCGAAGCCCTGACGGCTTTCCGACACCATCACGGTCTTCGAGCCACCATCGCTGTAGTCGCCCGTGCGGAGCTGCCGCGCGAACGACAGGCCGCCCGGTCCGCTGGACGAGCCGCTGACTTCCGGGTTGAACGTCGGAGTGCTGAAAACACCGGCGTTGGCCCGATAGGTGCTGATACCTTCCCAGGCCACTGGGGGCGAGGGAGGAACGGAGCCGGCGTACGACGGGCAGACCAACGATGGAATCAGGGCTTGCGTCGGGGCAGTGCCGGTGGACAGATTGTACTGCGGAACGCTTCCCGTGGTCAGCCGGTTGTTGCTGCCGGTGAGCGCCGTGACGATGTTCGTCTCTTCCATCGACGGCAGCAGCTGGGCAAGCCAACTGAAGCCGCTGTTACTACCGTTGCTCGTGAGGCGCGGCAGGGTCGCGTCACCGTTGCGGATCATCGCCGCCGAGGCAACGGCCGTGGCACGGCCAAGCTGATACATGCTGTTGGAGCAACTGATGCGACGAGCAGACTCGCGAGCCGCCTGAACGGCCGGGAGCAACAGACCAATCAGGACCGCGATGATCGCGATCACCACGAGAAGCTCGACGAGCGTGAAGCCCCGTCGCTTCGTGGAGGGAACGAGGTGGCACATGTGGAAATCCTCCGCCCTTGCGGGCAGTTAGCGGACAAAGGAATGAAAAAAATGAAGAATCTAGAATCGTCGAGAAATCCCACCGGCAGCGCAGAGCGACTCTTTGGGTCGTGCCCCGACGGCTGAACCCCCGACACCTGAACTATATCGACCATACGCCGCGACCGTCAACGGTTCAGTCCATGCCACCCGCACCTTTCTGCGATCCTGCCGCGGCTCGCCAGTTCGCCACGGAGGTCGTCCGCCGGCTCCGGGCGGAGAACCACGAAACCTACTGGGCCGGGGGGTGCGTGCGGGACGAACTCCTGAGCCGTACTCCGGCCGATTACGACGTCGCCACCGCCGCCAAGCCCGAGGAGGTGAGGTCGATTTTCGGCCGGGGGCGGACGCTGGCCATCGGGGCCTCCTTCGGCGTGATCACCGTGCTGGGGCCGCGGAGCGCGGGTCAGGTGGAGGTGGCCACATTTCGGGCGGACGCCGCCTACACCGACGGCCGTCACCCAGCCGGGGTCACGTTCTGCTCGGCCCGGGAAGACGCCCAGCGGAGGGATTTCACGATCAATGGGCTCTTTCTCGATCCCATCGGCGGCGACGTCCACGACTTCGTGGGGGGGCGGACCGATCTCGCTGACGGAATCGTCAGGGCTATCGGCGTGCCTTCCATGAGATTCGGTGAGGACCACCTCCGGATGCTGCGGGCGGTCCGCTTCACGGCGTTTTTCGGATTTGCGCTGGAGGCGGAGACGCGGGCTGCGATCGGACGGATGGCCCACCTCGTGGGGGCCGTCAGCCCGGAGCGGATCGCCGCCGAACTTCGGACCATGCTGTCGCGGCAGGGACGACGCCAGGCCCTGGAACTGCTCCACGAGACCGGGCTCGCCAGAGAGGTGCTCCACGAGGTGGCCCCGCCGGTGGCAGACGAGTCGTCGTGGAGGCGGGCGGCGCGCGTGGTGGCGGCGTTCGACGAGCCGGACCTCGCGATGGCGCTGGCGACGCTGGCAGAAGGTACCGGTGCCGACGCGCTGCCGCGGATGCAGTCGCGGCTCCGGCTCTCGAACCGCGAGGGCCGCGAGGCCGCGTGGCTTTGCGACGGCGTCGCGGCCGTCGAATCTGGACCGGAGCCGTCGCAGCGACCGTGGTCCGAAGTACAGCGGCTGGTGGCCGACGAATATGCCCCCTGCCTCGCCGATCTGCTGAGGGCGCGGGCCGCCTGCGGGCTCGGCGATGCGGAGCGAGCGGCCTGGTTCACCCGCCAGGCCGGCCGACCGCGGACGGAAATCGACCCGCTGCCGCTCGTGACGGGTAACGACCTGCTTGCCGCGGGCGTGCCCCCGGGCAAGCCGATCGGCGCGACCCTGGCCCGGCTGCGGAAGCTGCAACTCGACGGGGCGATCACCACGAGGGACGAGGCGATCTCCGCCGCGCAAACCGGACGGTAGGGCAGCCCCGACGCACCTTCGTCGTCGGTTCGGGGGCGTTTACTGAGGCGGATCGTTCGGCGACGGCAGGTCGTGCAGTCCCTGCAGTTTGAAGGCCTCGAGGAACTTCGCCGTGGTGCGGTAGCAGGGCTCGCTGCCCTCCTCGTGCCGAAGCTCCAAGAGCCCGCGGCGGACGAGCTGACGAAGCACCGCCGGCCCCGCGTCGCAGCCGAGTTCAACGAGCCGGTCGCGCGGCACCGGCTCGTTCCAGGCGACCGCGGCGAGCACGTCGAGCGACTCGGCATCGAGCCGCACCGCCCGCACCTTCGCCTCCAGCACGCTGCCGAGCCGGGCGAACTCCGGCCGCAGTCGCATCACCCAGCCGTCGTCCTTCGCGGCCACCTCGTAAGGGCAGTTGTCGGCCTGGTACCGTCGCCTGAGCTGCTCCGCGAGGTCGTCGATCTCCTGCGGCCGCACGCCCCGCATCAGCCCCGCCACGGTTCGGCTCGAAAGCGGCCTGCCGCCTGGCAGCCCGACGAACAGGAGCGCCTCGAGGATCGTCAGGGGGCTCACGCGGCAGGCCGCATCCGCGGCGGCCGGGTCTTCGTCGTCGAGATCGGGCGACGCGCTGACGCGAATCACCTCGGCGACCTCGGGCTCCGCGACGGCGTGCGGGCTGTCGGCCCCCATCATCGCCGCGAACGCCTGTGCCAGCTTGTCGATCGAGAGCCCCGCGTCGGCCGGAGGCGCCGCGAAGCCGGTCGCCGGCTGCGGCGTCGGCGGGGCGTCGGTCTTTCGTCCCCTGGCCATGGCGGGCCCTCCGAACTCAGCGTGCCTTGGTGCGGCGACGCGTGGCGGACGGGCCGCGCTTCAGACGGCGGCCGTCCTTGGTCGCCGGCACGCTCTTCAGCGGCTCTGCGGCGCCGTCGAGGGCGTCGCCTGTGCGGATCGCCCCGAGCCGCTGCTCGATCCGCTTCGCATACTGCTCCGAGAGTTCGAACCCGACGAACCGCCGGTCGAGTTTCTTGGCCACCGCGAGCGTGGTGCCACTGCCCCCGAACGGATCGAGCACCACATCACCCGCATGGCTCGAGGCCCGGATGATCCGGCCGAGCAGCTGCTCGGGCATCTGGCAGCCGTGCCAGCCCGACCGCTCCTTGAACGTGCCGCAGACCCTCGGGAAGTACCAGGTGTCACCGTCGGCGGCAAACCCCTCGGGGAGATCCTGCGGACGAAGGATCCAGGTGTCGTCGGGCAGTCGTCCGGTCGGGTTGGCCCGCTTGTCGCCGTAGACGAGTTCCCGGGCGCTGGGCACGCGGATCGCGTCGGTGTTGAACGTGAAGCTCGCCGGATCCTTCACGAAGTGGAAGAGGTGGGCGTGGGAGCGGCTGAACTTCTGCCGGCAGTTGACGCCGAACGTGTAGTACCAGACCACCCAGCTGCGGCAGGTGAAGCCGAGCTCGCGGGTGGCGATCACCTTGAGCTCGGCGGCGTATTCGTCGCCGATCGCCAGCCAGAACGTGCCGTCGGCCGCGAGCACCCTCGCCACCTCGCCCATCCACCGCTTCGACCACACGAGGTAGTCGTCGGCGGCGAGCCGGTCGTCGTAGGAGTCGTAGTCGTAGCCGATGTTGAACGGCGGGTCGGCGAAGGCGAGGTGCACGCTCGCCGCCGGCATCCGCGCGAGCAGCGCCAGGCAGTCGCCGCGATGCACCCGATCGAGCGGGAGGCCGGCGGCCCGGGGCTTCGGCGTGCGGATTCCGTTCCGTGGCATCCCTGGAGTCTAGCCGGTCGCCAGCCGGAGCGCCACCCGGCAGGCGTTCTCGAACGCGGCGATTTCGAGCGTCTCGTCGGTCGTGTGGATGTCCGTCTGGCCGCAGCCGAGCGTGACGGTGGGCACGCCGTTGGCCGCCATCCAGTTGGCGTCGAGGCCCCCGTTCGAGATGTCGAGCCGGGGCGAGAGGCCGATCGCCGCCACCGCCTCGCGGGCCGCCACCACGCAGGGTTCGTCGTCGGCGAGCCGGAAGGCCTCGTAGTCGAGCCGACCATCCACCTTCACCGTCCCGGTCCTGCCGTCGGCCGACTTCACCTGCTTGGCGGCGTCGGCGAAGGCCTTCTCGATCGCCTTGACGATCCGGCCGCGGAAGGCGGTGTCGTGGCCACGGGCCTCGGCCCGGAGCGTTGCCGACTCGGCCACCACGTTGGTCGCCGCCCCGGCGTGGATCACGCCGACGTTGCTCGTGCCCCGCTTGCCGTCCTTCTCGACGAGCCCGTGCCAGCCCTCCTTCACCCGCGACGCGATCGCCAGCGACGCGATCGCGATCGCCGACACGCCCTTCTCCGGCGCCACGCCCGCGTGGCTGGGGATGCCGCCGATCGCGATGTCCATCCGGTAGCCGCCGGTGGCGCCGACGGTGATCTTTTCGACGGCGCCGCCGTCGAAGTTGAACGCGAGCTTCGGGCGGCCGAGGTCCGCCGCCTTCACGAACCGTGCGCCGTAGAGCCCCACCTCCTCCTGGATCGCGAAGAGCAGGGTGAGCGGCGGGTGCGGCAGCTTCGACTTCAGGAGCTGCACGGCCGTGGCCAGCACCACCGACACGCCGGCGCGGTCGTCGCCGCCGAGGCCGGTCTTCGGGTCGGCGCTCGCGATCACCTTCCCCTTCACCACGGGCCTGGCGCCGAGGCACACCGGCACCGTGTCCATGTGGGCCATCAGCAGCCGCCGCGGGCCCGGGAGCGTGCCCGGCAGCTGCACGATCAGGTTGCCGACGTTGCCCTTGACCGGCGTCTTCGTGTGCGCCGAGTCGAACGAGATCGCCGCCGCGGGACAGCCCGCCTCGCGGAGCCACTTCACGATCCGCTCGGCAACCGCCTTCTCGTCGCCCGACACGCCCGGGATCCCGAGCAGGTCGAGCACGATCCTCCGGGCGGTCGCCAGATCCGCCGTGGGCGCGGACGTCGTGCCCTCCGCTCGCTGCGATCTTCCGGCGGCAGGGCGTACACTGGCCTTCGAGGATGCGCCGGATTTGGACGACCGGGAGGAGACGCGGGGCATGCGGCAGGTTCCACGAGTGGGTGGGAGCGAGGGCCGACGACGGCCGGCGACGTGCGGAGTGTACGGTCGCAGCCGCCCCCGTTCCACGACGCGTCGGAACACGTCGGAGGACGCCGTCGCATGATCCCGGCCGCCGACATGCCGGTCCGTCTCGACGGGCTCGTGAAACGATACGGCCGCCGCACGGTGCTCGACCGGGTGGCGTGCGAGGTGCCGCCCGGGATCACGGGGCTCGTCGGTCCCAACGGCGCGGGCAAGAGCACGCTCGTGCGCGTGATGCTCGGCCTGACGCGGATCGCCTCCGGCGAGGTCCGCGTGTTCGGCCACGACCCCGCCCGCGAACCCCGGGTGGTGCGGCAGCTCGTCGGCGTGGTGCCGGAGGATGAGTGCACCGTGCCGGGGCTCGTGGCGGTCGAGATGGTGCGGTATGCGGCGCGCCTCTCGGGGCTGCCCGGCACCGAGGCCCTCCGCCGCGCGCACGAGGTGCTGGACTGGTGCGACGCGGGCCAGGAGCGGTATCGCCCCGTCGAGACGCTCTCGATCGGCATGCGGCAGAAGGTGGCCTTCGCGGCAGCGATCGTCCACGATCCGCGGATGGTGATTCTCGACGAGCCGACCAACGGCCTCGACCCGATCGAGCGGCGGGCGATGCTCGGCCGACTCACGACCCTCGCCCGCGATCACGGCAAGACCGTGTTCGTGTCGACACACGTGCTGCCCGACGTGCAGGCGATCTGCGACCGCGTGATCGTGCTCGCCGCGGGACGGGTGCGGCTCCAGGGGCGGCTCGCGGAGCTGACCCGGCCGATGACGCCCCTGCTCCGCGTCACGGTGACCGGCCGCGTGGCGGAGTGCGTGGCAGGCCTGGCGGCCCGCGGCGTGCGGACGGCGCGGGTCGAGGGGACGACCATCGACGTCGCGATCGACGACGCGGCCGACAAGGACGTCGTCTGGCAGGCGACGCGGGAGGCGGGCGTGGTGGTGCAGGCGATGGAACCGGTGCGGCACCGCTTCGAGGACGTGTTCCTCCAGGCGATCGGCCGCGAGCCGGAGGAGGCCCTGCATGCCGCTTCATGACGTCGGCTACCGCTCGTGGCACGGCCGGCGTCGCGGGCCATGGTCCGCGGCCGTCGCGATCGCCACGACGGGCACGCGGCTGGCGTGGACGAGCCGCTGGCTCCGCCGGGCCGTGTTCTTCGCCTGGAGCCCGGCGCTCTTCTTCGCGGCGAGCTTCTTCGCCTTCGAGCAGGCGATCGACGAGGGACGGATCGAGTCGCTGCAGGAGCGGGCCGCCCGCGGCCGGAACCTCGACGGCATCGGCCTGCTCGGCACGATCCTCGCCGACACGCTGGGGCGGCCGGAGCCGACCGCGGCCCCGCGGACGCGTGAGGCCGAGACGGCCGACATGCGGCGGCTCGTCTGGTCCCGCCTGCTGCTGGCCTTCATGCGTGCTCCCCAGGCGGTTCTGCTCGCCGTGGTCGTGGGCCTCGTGGCACCGACGCTCGTGTCCCGCGATCTCAGGGCGAGGGCCTGGCTCGTCTACTTCACCAGGCCGGTCGGCCGGCTCCACTACATCGCCGGCAAGCTCGCCGTGCTCGCCACCGTGGTCGCGGCGGTCACGGTGCTGCCCGCGCTCGCGCTCTGGCTGGCGGGCGTGCTCGTGAGCCCGAGCGTGTGGGTGGTGGCGGAGACGTGGGATCTCCCGCTGCGGATCGTCGCGGCCAGCGTCGCCCTCGCCATTCCCACGGTGCTGCTGGCGCTCGCCTATTCGTCGCTCACCGCCGAGAGCCGGATCGCGAGCTTCGCCTGGTTCGCCACCTGGGTTGCCTGCTGGATCGCCCACTCATCGCTCGTGACCGCCGACTTCGCGGCTGCCGCCTCGCCCGCCGCCGCCACCGCGATCGACGGCGAAGAGGCCGGCGACGGCGAGTGGCAGCCACCGCGGCGGATCAACTGGCTCGCCCGGGCCGCGGGGCTCGACGCCTCGATCGATCGCTGGTCGTGGGTGTCTCCCTACCACTCCATCGGCGTGATCCAGGCATGGATCTTCGGCGTGGAGCAGCGGCCGCGGGCGGTGCTGCCCCCCGCGATCGCGCTCGCGGTGATGTCGTTGGCGGCGGCGGCGGTGCTCGTCTGGCGGGTGGCCGCCCCGATGAGGGCCTGACCCGTGATCGAAATCCGCAACCTCACGAAGCTCTACGGACCCGTGATCGGCGTCAATGACGTGACCGTCGATCTCGGCGGCGGCGCGCACGGGCTGCTCGGCCCCAACGGCGCCGGCAAGACCACGTTTCTCGGGCTCGTCACCGGCCAGCTGCGGCCGACGATGGGGAGCGTGCTGGTGTTCGACGAACAGCCCTTCGGCAATCCCCGCGTGCTGCGGAGGATCGGCTTCTGCCCGGCCGCCGACCTCGGGGAGCGGACGTCCACGCCGCGGGAGTGGGTGACGTATCTGGTGCGGCTCTCCGGCTTCGGCCCCGCGGCCGCCGTGGCCCGGGCCGACGCGGCCCTCGAGCAGGTCGGCCTGACCGCCGCGGCCCGGCGGCCGCTCGTGACGCTCTCCAAGGGGATGCGGCAGCGGGCGAAGCTCGCCGGCGCGATCGCCCACGACCCCGATCTGCTCGTGCTCGACGAGCCCTTCGTGGGGCTCGACCCCGTCGCCCGGCACGAGCTCGTCGAACTCGTCCGCGGCTGGGCGCGGACCCGCAGCCTGATCGTCGCCAGCCACCTGCTCCACGAGGTCGAGGCGCTCGACGCGGGCCTCGCGGTGATCCTCGGAGGAAGGCTCGTGGCCAGCGGCACGGCCGCCGAGATCCGCGGGCTGGTGGAGTCGATGCCGGTGGAGCTCAAGGTGCGGTGCGCGGCACCGCGACGGTTCGCGGAGATCGCCTGCGGCATCGACGGGATCGACGGGGTGCGGATCGAGGACGACCTCGTGATCGTGGCCACGCGGCGGCCTGAAGCCGTGTTCGAGCGAGCGGTGCCGCGGGCGGTGGACGAGGGGCTCGGGGTGAGCGAGGTGGTGCCGGCCGATCGTTCGCTCGAGGGCATCTTCGGCAGGCTCGTCCGACTGCATCGCGGGGTGCGTGCATGACGCCGCCCCGGATCGGCGACGCCGACACCTCCCCCGGCCCCGTCGCGGCGGCCGTGGCGGGCATCCGCACCGTGGCCGAGTTCCAGCTCCGCAGGCTGCTCACGAGGCCGCGGCTCGCGATGGCCGCGATCGGCGCCCTCTTCCCGGCGGCGGTGATGCTGGCGGCCGATCGCGCCTCCCGCGGCCGGCTCGGCGACGATCTCAACGTGGCCATGCTCTACGGACTGATCCCGGAGGCCGTGTGCATGCTGGGCCTGCTGGTCACGATGTGCCCGGCCGTGGCGGACGAACTCGAGCGGGGCACGTGGGCGCACCTCGCCGTGAGGCCCGGCGGTCGGAGGTCGCTCCTGCTCGGCACCTGGGTCGCCGCGGTGATCTGGACCGCGACGGTCGCGCTCGTGGCCACGGTGATCGCGGTCTCCGTGTCGAACCTGTCCGATCCGTGGGGCGTTGGCCGGATCCTCGCGGCGCTGGTGCTCATCTCGTGCGCCGGCCGGGCGGCGCTCTTCGCGCTGCCGGCGGTGATCATGCCGAAGCGGGCGCTCGTGGCGAGCGTCGGCGTGGCGATCGTGGTGGAGTACCTCGCCGGCGTGATTCCCGCCATCGTCAATCAGGCCACCGTGAGCCTTCGCCTGCGGAGCCTGCTCGTGGCCTGGATGGGCTGGGAGCGGAGCCTGCCGACGGAGGCACAGCTTCTCGTGGACCAGCAGCCGGAGTGGGTGCAGCTGCTCGCCGTCGGCATCCTCGTGGCCGTGCTGCTCACGGCGGCGGTGGCGATCCTCGACCGCCGGCAGTTTCCGCCGAGCGACGAACTGTAACGCGGTGGCACGGGCAGACCCTCGCGGAGAACGCTGTGGGTACCGGCAGGCTGAAGCTGCCTCGCTCCGTTCAGCTGTCGCCGCGTCGGCGGGCGAGCGCCCGGCGGCAGGCCTCGGCCACGTGCGGCGCGGCCGACGCGTCGAAGGGCCACGTGTCGCACCGCGACCGCACGTCGGCGTCGTCGCCCAGCCACGTCGTCACGGCGCCGGCGACGGCGTGGTCGGCGGCCACGATGCGATCGCTCGAGCCGAGCGCCGAAACGACCAGTCGCTTGAGCGACGGCCGGCCCGCCGCCGCCTCGAGGTCGACCGCCGAGACATGCACCACGACCGGCGCCCCCGTCTCGACGGCGAGGTCGGCGAGGATGCCGGCGTGGAGCACGAAGATCGCGTCGGGGAAGATCGCGTCGGCAGCCTCGGCGATGATCTGCCGGGCGGTCTCCCGGGCGAGGCCGAGCAACCTCGCGGGCACCGTCGGCACCACCTTCAAGAGGGCCTCCGGCGTGCCGTCGCGAACGGCGGCGAGGAAGCCCCGCGATGCCGCGGCCACGTCGTGGAGATGGATGCCGTGCATGCCGGCCGGCTGTTCCTCGAAGGCGTTGGCGGTGGAGGGCCCGCAGATGGCCACGGTGCAGCCGGCCGCTTCGAGCCCCGCGCGGAGGGCGTGGACCCGCGCGTGCGGCGGGTCGCAGCAGCCGTGGTCGATGAGCAGAATGCGCATGCCGCCGTCGGCCGCCAGCGGCGGCTCGTTCAGATCCAGTGCTGCCAGCGGGCGATGGCGAGGCACGCCGCCGTCCAGGCGGCTGCTCCCCAGTCGTCGGCCATGATCCCGAGCCCCGTGGGCAGCCGCTCCAGCTGGCGGCATGGAAACGGCTTGCTGATGTCGAAGATGCGAAGCAGCACGAAGGCGACGCCGAGCAGCGCCGGCGTGCGGTCGGCCGGGGGCACCAGCAGCAGGGCCAGCGGCATGCTCGCCACCTCGTCGAGCACGATCGAGCCGGGGTCCTTGCGGCCGAGCAGGGCCGCGGCTCGCGAGCAGATCGGAATGCCGATGACGCAGATGGCCGTCACGATGCACACCTCGGCCAGGTGGGCCGCGACGGGGTCGGGCGCGGCACGGGTCGCCAGCCACCCGATGGCCAGGGACAGCGGCACGCCGAGCATCGCGCCGAACGTGCCGGGGGCGAACGGCACTCGCCCGATCCCGAAGCCCGTGGCCAGGAACACCGCCGGGTCGAACCAGGGAGTCACGCGGGTCGAGGGGGAATCGCCAGATTCAGCCGGAGCAGCCATGGCGACATCGTAGCGTGCCGCCGGGGCGTTATGATTCGGGCGTCCCCGACGCCGCCTCATCCCACGGTTCCCGCCGATGAACCCCGCCGCCGCCAGCGATCCCTCCACGATCGGCCCGCTCACGCTCGTGGAGTATCCCCATCCCGCCCTGCTGCGGCGGACCCGTCCCGTCACGCGGCTCGATGCGGGGCTGCGGGAGGCGGTGGCGCGGATGTTCGACATCATGTACGAGTCGCAGGGCATCGGTCTGGCGGCCAACCAGGTGGCGCTTCCGTACCGGCTGTTCGTGGTGAACTGTGCCGGCCGCCGCGGGGATGGCGAGGAGCACGTGTTCATCAATCCGATGCTCTCGCGGCCGCGTGGCACCGCGGTGCAGGAGGAGGGCTGCCTCTCCCTGCCGGGCGTACGGATGGACGTGCGGCGCCCGCAGAAGATCGTCGTCGATGCGTTCAGTCTCGAGGGCGAGCCGATCCGCATGGACCTCGACGGCCTCCTGTCCCGGGTGGTGCAGCACGAGTTCGACCACCTCGAGGGGCGGCTGTTCACCGACCGCCTGCCCGAGGCGGCGGCGCTCGAGGTGCGACGGGATCTCGACACCTTCCGCGAGGTGTTCTTCGGCAGGCAGTCGCGGGGAGAGCTGCCTGGCAACGTGGCCATCCTCGCCGAACTCGACCGCCTCGAGGCGGCCCGCTGCTGACCACGATCCCGAGCGGGCCCTTCCGATGACACCGCTTCGCATCGTCGTGATGGGCACGGGGCCGTTCGCCGTGCCGATGTTCCGGGCGCTGCTCGCGTCGCCGCACCAGATCGTGGCGGTGGTCACGCGGCCCGACCGGGCACCCCCGGGTCGCCGGCCGCCGCCCAACCCGATGCGCGAGGCCGCCACGGCCGCCGGCCTCGGCATCCTCGATCCCGAGAAGGTGAACGATCCCACCGTGGTCGCAGCGTTGGCATCGCTTCGGCCGGACCTGTTCGTGGTCTGCGACTATGGGCAGATCCTCTCCCGCGACCTGCTCGCGGTGCCACCGCTCGGCGGCATCAACCTGCACGGCTCGCTGCTGCCCCGGCATCGGGGTGCTGCGCCGGTGCAGTGGGCGATCCGCGAGGGGGACGCCGTCAGCGGGGTGAGCGTGATCCACATGACCCCCGCCCTCGACGCCGGCAACGTGATCGTGGCCCGCTCGACGCCGGTGGGAGCGAGGGAGACGTCGGCGGAGCTCGAGCCACGGCTCGCGGAGCTTGGAGCGGGCGCCGTGCTCGACGCGGTCGAGCGGATGCAGGCGGCGCTGGCTGCAACGGGTACGGTGGCCGGCGTCGGCATTCCGCAGGATGCGGCGCGGGCCACGCGGGCTCCGCGGCTTGCGAAGCAGGACGGCATCGTCGACTGGTCGCAGCCGGCCCCGGTCATCGAGCGGCTGCGGCGGGCCCTCGAGCCCTGGCCGCGGCTGACGACGTTTTTCGCCCGCGGCGATGGCCAGAAGCAGCGGCTCGTGCTCGACGACGTGGAACTCGCCGCGAATCCAGCCGCCGCGGCGGCCGTGCCGGGCACCGTGCTCGACACGTCCGGCGGACGGATCGTGGTGGCCTGCGGCGGCGGCACAGCGCTGGCGATCACGCGGGTGGTGCCGGAGGGACGGCGAAGCATGCCGGCGGCCGACTTCCTCCGCGGCAGCCCGCTGCTGCCGGGCGCCGTGCTTGACGCCGAGTGAGGTGCCAACGACCTCCGCTCGTCGGCAGCCCTGCGCCTGACCGCATGACGCTTCTTGAGTCGGGCCGCATCGCTCACGCGATTGCAGATTCCTGGCAACGGACTCCCCATCAACGGCTCCCGAAATCACGGTCGGCGGAGTAGACTCCGATCCATGACGAAGCGGCTCTGGATCGAGACCGTCGGCTGCCAGATGAACGTGCTCGACAGCGAGCTCGTGGTGGCCGCGCTGCGTCGCCAGGGCTGGGAGATGGCGCCGGCCGCCGACGCCGCCGATGCCGTCTTCTACAACACCTGCTCCGTCCGCCAGCACGCCGAAGACAAGATCTACTCGGCCCTCGGCCGGATTCGGAGCGTGAAGGCGAGGCGGCCCGACGTGGTCGTGGGCGTGCTCGGCTGCATGGCCCAGAAGGATCAGGAGCAGATCCGCAAGCGGGCCCCGTGGGTCGACCTCGTCGTGGGGCCGGGGCAGCTGCACCAGGTGCCCGCGCTCGTCGACGACATCCTCGCCGGTGGCGGGCCGCGAATCGAGGTGAGCCTCGACCGGAAGGCGGGCAGCCGTGATGCCATCGCCCGCAGTTTCGAGAGCTACGATCCCGATCGCGATCCCGCGATGCGGCCCACGCCCTTCCAGGCCTTCATCCGCACGCAGACCGGCTGCGACAAGTTCTGCGCGTTCTGCGTGGTCCCGCACGTCCGCGGTCCCGAGCAGGCCCGTTCGCCCGAGACGATCGTCGCCGAGGCGAGGAAGCTGGTCGCCGAGGGCTGCCGCGAGATCACGCTCATCGGGCAGACGGTCAACAGCTACAAGTGGTCGGCCGGCGGCCGCACGACGCGGCTGGCCGACCTGCTCGCCCTGCTCGACGCCCTTGATGGCCTCGACCGGATCAAGTTCGTGACGAACTATCCGCGGGACATGACCGACGACCTGATCGCGGCGGTTCGCGATCTGCCGAAGGTCTGCCACTACCTCCACGTGCCCGCGCAGCACGGCTCCGACGACGTGCTCACCCGGATGAAACGCGGCTACACGATCGGCGAATACATGGAGATGTACGGCCGGATTCGCGAGGCGATTCCGCATGCCGCCGTGACGAGCGACTTCATCGTCGGCTTCTGTGGCGAGACCGATGCGGAGTTTCAGACGACGCTCGACCTCGTGAAGACGCTCGGGTTCAAGAACAGCTTCATCTTCAAGTACAGCCCGCGGCCGGGCACAAAGGCCTACGATCGCCTGCCCGACGACGTGCCCGAGGAGGTGAAGAAGGAGCGGAATCGCGTGCTGCTCGAGGCCCAGGAGGAGGCGAGTCTCGCGGGCAACCGGCGGTTCGTGGGCACGCGGCATCAGGTGCTCGTCGAGGGGCTCTCCACCCGCGACGAGAAGCGGGCGGTCGATCCCGGCCCGGACGGCGTGGCCCAGCTCACCGGCCGGACGATGTGCGACCGGATCGTGGTGTTCGACGCCCCCGTGCGGCTCGTCGGCCGGCTGGTCGACGTCGACATCCTCGCGGCGGGGGCCTGGTCGCTCTCGGGCGTCGTCGCCGACGGCCTCGCCGACGCGGTGCCCCTCGACACGCTCGACTGGTCGGACGAGGCGAACTCTCTCCACGAGATCGCGCTCCCGGTCGCACGGCCGCAGACGGCACCCTCCGACGCTCCGCGGGGCTGACGTGGCCGCGGCCGTGGACGTCGCACGACTCCTCGACGATCCGGTCGCCTCAGCCGCGTGGGGCCGGGCTGCGGGGCTTGCCGACCCGTTGCTGGCCGGCCGCTGCCTCGCCGGCATGGCCGCCGTGGGGGTGCCTCCCGATCTCCTGCAGCCGCTCGCCTCGCGACTGGCAGCCATGCTCCCGCAGGTCGCCGAACCCGATCGCGTGCTCGTGGCACTCGAGCGGTTCATCGCCGCGGTGCGGAGCCCGCTCGCCACCGCGACGCTCTTCGAGCGGGATCCGCGGGCCCTCGAGATCCTGCTCGGGATCTTCGCGGCAAGCCCGCATCTCGCGGAGGCCGTGATCGCCGATCCCGAGGCCTGGGAGGAAGTCCGCGTCGGCCGGGGACGGCCCGAGAAGAAGGAGACGCTCGCCGCGGTGCTCGCGGCCGAGGTCGGCGGCGACGACCTCGACGAGGCCCGCGTCGCCCGGGCCATCCGGCGGTTCAAACGCCGGCAGACGCTCCGCATCGCCTACGGCGACATCGTGGAGCGGCAGCGGCTCGAGACGGTGGTTCAGCAGATCTCCCACGTGGCGGATTGCGTGGTCGATCTCGCGGTGCGGACGGCGCTGGCGCATGCGACCCGCCAGCGGGGAGTGCCCCGCGACGAGGACGGCCACCCCGCGACGATCGCGGTCCTCGCGCTCGGCAAGCTCGGCGGCGGCGAACTCAACTACTCCAGCGACATCGACCTCGTCTTCGTCCATTCCGCCGACGGCCGCGTGGATGGGCCGAGGCCGTGCACCAATCAGGAGTTCTTCGACTGCGTCGTGCAGGATGCCGTCCGGCTGATGGCCGATGCGACCGAGCACGGGGCCGCCTACCGGGTCGACCTCAGGCTCCGGCCCCACGGCAGCACCGGTCCGGCCTCGATGGCCTTCGAGCCGATGCTCCGCTACTTCGACCAGATGGGCCGCACCTGGGAGCGACAGGCGTGGGTGAAGGCGCGGTGTGTCGGCGGCGATGCCGCACTCGGACGGCGGCTCCTGGAATCGCTCGAGCCCTGGATCTGGCGCCGCTGGCTGACGCGGGCCGACATCAGCGGCATCAAGGCCCTCAAGCGGCGGATCGAGCAGCGGGCGATCCGGGCGGGAAGTGACGCCACCGACCTCAAGACAGGCCGTGGCGGGATCCGCGATATCGAGTTCACGATCCAGTTCCTCCAGCTGCTCGGCGGCGGCGACACCCCGGCCGTCCGCACCGGCACCACGCTGGAGGCGATCCGCCGGCTGGCCGCGGCGGGCAGCCTCACCGATCAGGAACGCGAGATCCTCGAACGCAACTACACCCTTCTGCGGACCGTCGAGCACCGCCTCCAGATCCTCTACGACCGCCAGACCCACGACCTGCCGACCTCCGACGTGGAACTGGGGAGGCTGGCCAGCCGGCTGGGCTACGGCGGCGAAGCGGAGGGGCGCGATCGGCTGCGGCGTGAACTCGCCGAGGCCACGACGCTCAATCGCCGGATTCTCGACCACCTCCTGCACGACGCCTTTCCCGACGACTCGGCTCCCGAGCCCGAGGTCGATCTGGTGCTCGACCCGGAGCCCGAGCCAGCCGTGACACAGGCCGTGCTCGCGCGGCACGGATTTTGCGACACCGCCGCGGCGCACCGGGCGCTCGTCTCGCTCGGCGAGGAGAAGGTGCGGTTTCTCTCGACGAGGCGTTGCCGCCACTTCCTGGCGGCGATCGCCCCGCGGTTGCTGGCGGCGATCAGCCGTACGCCCGACCCCGACGCCACCCTCGCCACGCTCGCCTCCGTCGCCGACTCGCTCGGCGGCAAGGGAGTGCTCTGGGAACTCTTCAGTTTTCACCCGCCGTCGCTCGACCTCACGGTGCGGCTCTGCTCGGCGAGCCCGTTTCTCGCGACCCTGCTGGTCACGAACCCCGGCATGATCGACGAACTGCTCGACGGCCTCCTGATCGAGCGGCTGCCGACATCGGCGGCGCTCGAGGCCGGCCTCGGCGAACTCTGCCGTGGGGCGGTCGACGTCGAGCCGATCCTGCAGGCGTTCAAGTCGTCGCAGCAGCTTCGCGTGGGCGTCTGCGACATCGTGGGCCGCCAGGATGCCGACTCGACCACGGCCGCGCTCACGGGGATCGCCGAGGCGCTCGTGAAGCACGTCGTGACGATCGAGGGGGCGAAGCTCGTGGACCGTCTCGGTGCACCCGTCTCGCCCACGGGGGAGCCGGCCGGGCCGATCGTGCTCGCGATGGGCAAGTTCGGTGGCCACGAGATGAACTACGCCAGCGACCTCGACGTGATCTTTCTCTACGACCACGACGGCACGACGGCACCCGTCCACCGAGGCCGCAGGCCGGCTGCGGGCACGAGCAACGCCCACTTCTTCGGCGAGCTCGCCCAGCGGACGATGCGGGTGTTCAACGCCTTCGGCCCGCAGGGCCGGCTGTACGAGATGGACTCCCGGCTGCGGCCGAGCGGCAGGAGCGGCCCGGCGGCGATCTCCCTGGCCGAGTTCGCCCGCTACGTGGCGGCCGACGGGCCCGCCGCGATCTGGGAGCGGCAGGCGCTGGTGAAGGCCCGGCCGGTGGTGGGCAGCCCGGCGGCGATCGCCGAGGTCGGCCGGATCATCGAGGCGGCCACGTACGGCCGCGCGTGGAGTGCCGCCGACGTCGAGACGATCCGCCAGATGCGGTTTCGCATGGAGGAGGGGGCGAAGCCCACGAACCTCAAGCGTGGTCCGGGGGGTGTCGTGGACATCGAGTTCGTGGCCCAGATGCTCCAACTCGTGCACGGGGGCCGCGAGCCGCGGCTGCGGACGACCGGCACGCTGCCGGCCCTCGTGGCCCTCCAGGGCTGCGGCCTGATTGGCGCCGAACGATCCGCATTCCTCGAACGTGCCTACCGCGTGCTCCGTTCGATCGAGGGCCGGCTCCGGCTCCTCGCCGCGTCCGCCCGGCACGATTTCCCGGACTCATCGGCCGAGCGGCGAGCGCTCGCCCACCTGCTCGGCTATCCCGACACCGAGTCGCTGGTGGCCGACGTGCACGACACCACCACCCGCGTCCGCGTCGAGTTCGCCGCCGTGTTCGACGAGACGGCCCGCTCGCTCTCCTGACGATTCGGCACGCTGGACTCGTGGGGGCGAGGGGCTGCCCCGCGCTGCGTTCGAACCGACTACGACCGGGCCCGGCGGCGGGCCGACCACATTTCCCAGGCGATCGGCAACACCGACACGAGCACGATGCCCACCACCACGAGCTCGAAGTTCTCCTTCACCACCGGCACGTTGCCGAAGAAGTAGCCGGCAAGCGTGCAGATCACCACCCAGGCGATGCCGCCGACGACGTTGTAGAAGAGGAACGTCGGGTAGTTCATCTTGCCCACGCCCGCCACGAACGGGGCGAAGGTGCGGACGATCGGCACGAACCGGGCGAGCACGATCGTTTTGCCGCCGTGCTTCTCGTAGAAGGCCTGCGTGCGTTCGAGGTGCTCGTGCTTGAGGAACCACCGGTCGACCGTGAACGCCTTCGGACCGATCCAGCGGCCGATGGCGTAGTTGAGGGTGTCGCCGATGATCGCGGCCACCGAGAGGAGCCCCAGCAGCAGGGCGATGTTCAGGTTGTCGGGAGAAATCGCCGCCATCGCGCCGGCGGCGAAGAGGAGCGAGTCGCCCGGCAGGAACGGCGTGACGACGAGGCCCGTCTCGCAGAGGATGATCGCGAACAGCAGCGCGTAGGTCCACGGTCCCCAGGCCTGGAGGACGCCGTGCAGCACCTCGTCGAGCTTGAGGAAGATGTCGAGGATCGAGCCGGGGGCGTCCATGGAGTGATCCGGGGGCGAGCGGTGAGGGGCCGAGAGTGTAGCCCGTCAGGCGGCCGGAATCCCGCCCGTGGGCTGCCGCCGCACCGCCACCATGGCCGCCACCGCCGCGGGAACGGCGAGCGCGGCGATCGCCACCCACTGGAGCGAGTCGGCGTCCTTGCCGAGCGAGCCGGCGAGGCTCCACGCGAAGGCGATGGCGAGGTTGGCCGGCGCGGCGGCGGTGAGAAACGTCTGCCACGGCATGCCGGCCGCACCCGCCAGGAGTGCGGCCGCCTCCGCGAGGATCGGCAGCGGACGCGTCAGCACCACCACGAGCGGCCCGTAGCGGCGTTCCCGGGCCTCCACCGCGGCCCGGGCGTCGGCGTCGAGCGCGGCCGCACCGCGGATGCCGGCGGCGCGGCCGAGCAGCCAGCCGGCCAGCGAGCCGAGCGTCATGCCGAGCCAGGCGCAGGCCGTGCCCGCAGCGACGCCGAGACTCGCGCCGCCGAGGGTGGCGACGAGGCTCGATGGCACCGGCAGCAGGATGTCGGCCGCGAGCACCCCGATCTCGGCAACCGCGAGCGCGGCGGCGGGCGGCGGCGGATCGAGCCAGTCGGCCACGGCATGGTCGAGCCGCGTGCCCCAAACAAGCCACGGCACCAGCGGCACGGCGACGGCGGCGACGGTGAGCGAGGCGAGCAGGCGGGCGGTGCGGGGCATGGTCGCGGCGGCGAGGGACGAGGGTCAGGCGATGCGGGTCACGTGGACGGCCACGCGGATGTCGTGGCGACCGCCGCCCACGCAGACCCCCTTCACAGGGCTCACGTCGGCATAGTCGCGGCCCCAGGCCACGGTCACGTGGAGCGTGCCGGCGGTGCAGTCGTTGGTGGGATCGACGTCGAGCCAGCCGTCGTCGCCGCCCCAGCACGCGAGCCAGGCGTGCGAGGCGTCGGCGCCGACCATGCCGGCCTCGAAGTCGCCCTCGCCGGTCGAGCCCTGCACGCGCCGCTCGTTGGAGAGGTAACCGCTCACGTAGCGGGCCGCGAGGCCGAGCGATCGCAGGCAGGCGATCTGGAGGTGGGCGAAGTCCTGGCAGACGCCCCGTCTCAAGGCGAACACCTCGTCCACGGGCGTACCCGTGGTGGTGGCGGCGGAGTCGTAGGCGAAGTCGCGGTGGATCCGGCGGGTGAGGTCGATCACCGCCTCCGTCCACGGGCGGCCCGGCGTGAACGACTCGCCGGCCCAGGCGGCCAGTTCCGCTGATGCGCGAACGAGCGGGGAGTCGTCGGTGAACTGCCGGGCTTCGAGCGTGGCCGGGGCGGTGTCGTGGCGAAGCCGGTCGCGGAGATGCTCCCATGGAATCGGCCGGCAGGCCGTCCACTCCCGGGGCGGATCGACCTCGACCCGGCTCGTCGACGTCACCACGAGCCGTTCGTGCGGCTCATCGATCGAGAACACGCCGGTCGCGTTGCCGAAGTAGTCGACGTGGGTGGCGACGTGCGCCGGCGGCGGCTCCACGGCGATGAACGACGACAGGAGCCGCTGCGTGGGGAGCTCCCGCGGCACGAGGTGGATCTCGTTGTGGCAGACCGGAACCGCCTCGGAGTAGGCGTAGGTCGTCGTGTGTCGCACGTCGTAGCGGGCGGGGCCGGGAGGCGAGCCGTTGCCGGCGCGGATCGTCGCGATGGTCATGGCGTCCCCCGCTGCCGCCGTGCCTGGTCGGCGATGTCGAGGCCCACGAGCCTGCTCCAGGCGTCGAGGATCCCGCGGAAGGCGGGGCCGGGAGTGCCGTCGCGCACGGGTCGGCCGTCGAATCGGGTGACTGGCAGGAGGCAGTTCGGCGTGCTGGTGAGCAGGATCTCGTCGGCGCAGGCCAGATCATCGGTGGTCAGCGACCGCTCCGTCCACGGCATGGCCAGCGACGTCGCGACCCGCTTGGCGCAGCCGAGGCTCACGCCGCCGAGGGCGTCGGTGGGGGGCGGCGTCGCGATGCCGCCGTCCTTCACGATCGCCACGTTCGCCGTGGACGTCTCGCTGACCCGGCCGTCGCGGTGCATCAGCACCGCCCGGGCGCCGGGTTCGGCGACATGCGCTTCGCGGTCGGCGAGGTGGTAGTGCAGCCGGCTGCGGACCTTCGCCTCGAGCGGCCAGCAGGTCTCGGGAACCTGCGTCACACTCACGGTTCTCAGGGCAACGCCACGAGCGTAGGCATCGGCCCAGAGCCCGAAGGCGAGCGGAAAGGTGTGGATCGCCACCCGCGTCCGGCCCGGGCGGCCCTCGTGCTGGGAGGCGAGGTCGCCGGGTGTGGCGAAGATCACCAGACCGAGGTCGCTACCCGCAGACCCGAGTCGGTGGTTGGTGGCGGCTACGTCGGCGGCGGCCGCGAGCAGGTCGTCGACCGGCCAGGGGAGGTCGATGCCCACGATCCGGCACGACTCCGCGAACCGGCGGCCATGCTCGCTTGGAAGGAAGAGCCTGCCGCCGAACGTCCGCAACTGCTCGGTGACGGTCGCTCCCAGCACGAACCCGGCGTCGCCGACGGGGAGGGAGAGCTCGCATCGTGGAAGGCGGCGGCCGTCGAGCCACGCCAGCTCGCTCCGGGTCGCCTCGGCCGCAGACATCGTTTCGATCGAAGTGGAGGATAGGGGATTCGAACCCCTGACCTTCTGGCTGCCAGCCAGACGCTCTCCCAATTGAGCTAATCCCCCGGTGTGTGCGGTGTCCCGCGTGGGGCGATCGAGGGGAGTCTGCATGCCGAGGCGTCAACTTCCTCTGCAAAAACGGTATCGGCTGTGGCGGCGCCTGTCAACGCGACCGGGGTCGGCCCCGCGAATCCTTCCCGTGATTTCCGGGGAATCGGGTGCCACTGGCGGGCGGTGCCCCCGCCGATCACACTCCGTGGGACATGTCACGGGCGAGACGGATCGGCGATGCGGGTGGGCCGTCGGGTCGGCTGGCGGACTCCGCCCGCGCCGCCGTCACCGTGGCGATCGCCGTCTACATGGTCGGGCTCGCGCTTGCGATCGCCACCAACTCGCTCAGCGGCTCGTCGGCCCTGCTCGGCACCGTCAAGTCGAGGCTCTACTCGCCCTGGCTCGTGCCGGCGTGGCTCGATCTGGGCTTCGACACCCGGCTCACGTACGGGCTCGACGAGGACGCCGACCACGAGATCGAGATCGCGCCCCGCGGCACGGGCGGCGAGCCGCTGATGCTGCCCGGCTCGCGATCCGGAGAACGAGCCGCGAGGTGGCGGCGGCTGGCACGGACGATCGCGGTGGGAGGCCTCGACGGCGACGGCAGCGTGGTGGCCGCCGGCGTCGGCCGGGGCGGGTTCGTGACCACCGGCACCGCCGACGTCGACGTCCGCGTGTTCCGGCTGCCCCATCCGGAGCGGACGGCAGCCGTCGAGGGGGATGCCGAGCAGGTCTATGCCGCGCGGGTGCGCCGCGTGGATGACGACGTGCAGCTCATCCGCGACGAGCCCCGCGGCGAACTCGCGCCGCTCGTCGCGCCGCAGGTCCCGGCCGCGTCGGAGGCTGCGCCATGAGCGACCGGCGCCCCGACGAGCCGTCTTCAGCGATCGGCGACACGTGGATGCGATTCTGGTTCGAGCCGGCGGCCGTGCGACCGCTGGCGGTGGTCCGCATCCTCACCGGCCTCCTGGGCCTGCTGCTCGTCTGGTCGTATGCCGGCGACCTGCTCGCCTGGTTCGGCCCCGATGGATCGATCCCGCGCGACGTGGCCGCGGCCTGGAGGCCTCGCTGGGGCGCATCGCTCTACGACCTCGCAGCGGGGCCTTCCGCCGTTCGCGGCCTGTTCCTCGCCACGATCATCGCCTTCGTCGCCCTCACGATCGGCCTCGGCTCGCGGCTTGCGGCCGTCTGCGCGGCGGTGCTCTGGGCGTCGCTCCTGCATCGTGGCCCGATGCTCGCCGGTCCGGCTGACGACTGCCTCTCGGTGCTCCTCTGGTGCCTGGCGACCGGCCCCTGCGGCGGCGACCTGTCGGCGGATTGCCTGCTCGCCGGACGCGGCGCGAGCGCGGCGTCGCCCTGGGCCCGGGTGTCGCTGGGGCTCCTGAAGGTGCATGCCGCGGCGATCACCGCCGCGGCCCTCCTCGCGCAGCTCAAGGGCGACGCGTGGTGGAACGGCACGGCCTCCTGGTGGCTCGCCTCGCGGGCCGGGGCCGTCGATCTGCGGGCGGCGTACCTCGGCTCCGAATACCTGATGAACTTCGTCACGCACGCCATCGTGGCGTTCGAGATCCTCTTCGCCGCCGGCATCTGGTTCGCGGCCACGCGGCGGACGGTGGCCCGCATCGCCCTCGTCGCCTGGCCCGTGATCGGGCTGCTCGCCGGCGAGCCGCTCTGGGGCGTGGCCATGGCGGTGTTCGCGGTGCCGCTCGCGGAAGTCGTCTGAGGTCACCGCCGGGAACTCGGCCAGGTTTCCGACGGGACAGCCGCGTCTGCCCTTGGCTCGGGGCTGCCCGTGCCCCGTCGCCGGACGTTCGCGGTGGGCATCCTGACCGCCGCTCACTCGGATGCCGCCGGCGCTTCGCCATCCTGGCTTCGCTTGTCGGCATACGCCGGCTCCCGGGGCACGGGCAGCCCCGAGCTGAGTTCGTGACCCGATGAGGTGCAGGTCGGCACCCGTCACCAGTGGTTCGGCGCCGGAGAGGGCCTACGCTTCGCCCGCGAGGAGCTTTCGGAACGCGGCCTCGTCGAGCACCACGACCCCGAGCTTCGTGGCGTTGGCGAGCTTGCTGCCCGCCTCCTCGCCGGCCACGAGATAGTCGGTCTTCTTCGACACGCTCGACGACGCCCGCCCGCCCGCCTTGCGAATCGCCTCCTCGGCCTCCTGCCGCGAGAAGCCGGCGAGGGTGCCGGTGACCACGACCGTCTTGCCCGTGAGCGGTCCCCCCGCCACGCGGTCGGCCTCGGGCACGTCGAGCCGCACGCCGGCGTCGCCGAGGCCCGCGATCGTCCGTCGGCCGTAGTCGCTCGCCAGCCACTCGTGCACGCTCGCCGCGATGATGTCGCCGATCTCGGGCACGTTGGCGAGATCCTCGGCCGAGGCGGCCTGGAGCTTCTCGATCGACGGAAACCGCTCGCAGAGGAGCGTGGCCACCCGCGGCCCCACGTGACGGATGCCCAGCGCGTTGAGCACGCGGACGAGCCCCCGCGACCGGCTCGTCGCGATCTGCTCCACGAGCGCCGTCGCCGACTTTTTGCCCATCCGCTCGAGCGGCTCGAGCTGCTCCGGCGTGAGCGAGTAGAGGTCGGCGTAGTGCTTCACGAGGCCGGTCGAGACGAGCTGCTCCACGAGCTTGTCGCCGAGGCCCTCGATGTCCATCGCCCCCCGGGAGGCGAAGAACCGCAGCCGCTCCCGGCATCGCGCGGGGCAGTCGACATTCGGGCAGCGGATGTAGACCCCCTCCTCGTCCTTGACGACCGCGGTGCCACACTCGGGACACTCGGTGGGGAACTTCCAGGTCCGCGGGTGCCCCTTGCGGAGGTGCTTCTCGACGCGGACGACGTGCGGGATCACCTTGCCAGCCTTCTCCACCACGAGCACGTCGCCGATGCGGATGTCCTTGCGGGCGATCTCGTCGGCATTGTGCAGGCTCGCCCGGCGGACCGTCGTGCCGGCGAGCTCCACCGGCTCCAGATCCGCCACCGGCGTGATCGTGCCGCCCCGGCCCACCTGCACGCGGATGCCGGCGAGCGTGGTCGTGGCCTCGAACTTCTCGAACTTCCACGCGATCGCCCACCGCGGGCTCTTGGCGGTCGCACCGAGGAGCCGCTGCTGGTCGAAGCGGTTCACCTTGACCACGAAGCCGTCGACCTCGAAGTCGAGCGTGTGGAGCTCCTCGATGAGTTCCGTGCCCCGCTCGATAAGCGCATCGAGCGACTGGAAGACCTGCGTGCCGGGCGCCACCGGGAGTCCTGCCTTTACCGCCCAGGCGAGCAGGTCGGTCTGCGAGGCCGCGCCGAGGCCGGTGGCGTCGCCCACTCCGTGGCAGAAGAACCGCAGCGGACGCTTCGCGCACTCGCGGGGGTCGAGCAGGCGGATGCTGCCGGCTGCCACGTTCCGCGTGTTGGCAAACGGCGGCAGGCCCTCCGTCGCCTGTGCCTCGTTGAGGGTCACGAGGTCGGAGTTGGTCATGTAGACCTCCCCCCGCACCTCGATCGACTCAGGTGGCGAGTCGAGGCCGAGCAGGAGCGGCACCCCGTGGATCGTGCGGACGTTGTGCGTGACGTCGTCACCCGTCACTCCATTGCCCCGGGTCGCCCCCTGCACGAGCCCGCCGGCTTCGTACCGCAGCGACATCGCCACGCCGTCGATCTTGAGCTCGAGCACCCACTCGACGGGCCCGTCCTGGCCCGCCTCGGCGAGCAGCTTCTCGACCCGCCGGCCCCAGGCCAGAAGATCGTCGGTGCCATACGTGTTGTCGATCGACATCATCGGCGCGCGGTGCCGCACCGGCTGGAGCTCCGGGACCGGCTCGTCGCCCACCCGCTGCGTGGGACTGTCGGCCGTGATGAGATCCGGATGCCTCGCCTCCAGGTCGCGAAGCTCGTCCACGAGACGGTCGTAGTCGCGGTCGCTGATCTCGGGCGCCGCCTCGACGTAGTACCTCCGGTCGTGCCGCCGGATCTCCTCGCGGAGCTTCACGATCCGCGCCGCGGCCCGGCTGCTCACGATCGATCCCCCGCGTCCGCCTCCGGGGCGCCGTCGGGCGGGCCGCCGGGCTGGCCGCCGGCCCCGTGGTTCCGACGCTGCTCCTCGAGCCGCCGCTGTCGCTCCTGCTCGAGCTGCGGCCGCACCTCGCGATGGCCGAGCTCGTCGACGGCGATCGCCCCGAAGGTGCCCACCGCAAGGAGGGCGATCTCGATCACCAAGAGCGTGGTGCCGTGGCGGTCCATCAGCCGCTGCAGCGCATGCGGCTCACGGTCGGCCGTCTCGGGACGGACGCCGCGGAGCACCGAGACGCAGTAGCTTGCCGCCGTGATCGTGAACAGGAAGCCCACGACGCCGAGCATCGGGTAGAAGAGATTGCGGCGGGGACGGGCCATGCGGCGACTCCTGCGGACGTCGCCGGAGTATAGGCGCCGCAGCGCCGTCAGGCGGCTTGCGAGCGGGCCAGCAGGCGGTTTGTGGCTGCGAGCACGTCATCGACCTCGATGCCGGACATGGCGAGCGTGTCGGTCTTGCGGTCGTCCCAGGCCGGCCGCAGGGCCGAGGCCGGTTCCACGCACACGTGCTGCCGCCCATAGGGGCCGTTGCGGCTGCCGGGCACGGGGCCGAAGAGCCCCACGCACGGCGTGCCGACGGCGGCCGCGAGATGGAGCGGGCCGGTGTCGCTGGAGATGAACACCCGCGCCAGACGGGCGAGTTCACCGAGGTCCTGGAGCGTCGTCTGCGGGGCGAGCACGGCGGCCCCGTGCGAGTCCTCCACGATCTGCCGGGCGGCGGCGTGTTCGGTGTCGCCCCCCCAGACGACCACCGTCGGGATTCCCTGGCGTTGATGCAGGCCGCGGGCGACGGCGGCGAACCGTTCCGCCGGCCAGAGCTTCGAAGGCCAGCCGGCCCCGGGATTGATGATCGCCGGTGCGTCGCCCAGCCGCTGCGACTGGAGCCACTGCTGCATCCGCAGCCGGCTCACCGGCCAGTGGGGCATGTCGAAGTCGGGCATCGTGGCCACGACACCGAGCGGGGAGAGCAGGTCGGAGTTCCTCTCGACGACGTGCGCGAGCGAGGTGGCGACGGGATGCGTGTAGGCGAGCCAGGCCCGCTCGCGCGAGGCGGGGCGGGCGTGGCCGATGCGAACCCGCGCGCCGGAGAGCCATGTCGCCACGCCGCTCTTCAGCAGCCCCTGGAGATCGATGGCGACGTCGGCACGGAAGTCGCGGAGCTGCCGTCGCAGCGACAGCACCTGTGCGGTCGACTTCAGCCAGCCGCGGGGCATCCGGAAGAGGTGGTCGATGGCGGGGTGACCGGCGAGCACATCGGCGGCCCGCCCCTCCACCACCCATCCCACCCGGCAGTCCGGGAAAGCCCGCTTCGCGGCCACCGCCACGGGCACGCCGTGCAGGACGTCGCCGATCGAGGAGAGCTTGACGATGACGAGCGAACGAGGGGCGTGCATGGCCGAGTCCCTGGCCGGTGAAGACGCGGAGGATCGTCCTCCCGCCCCTCCGATGCAAGGCCAGTTTCAGGGACGGTCAGCTGGTGAGATCGCAGAGAAACGCGTCGGCGACCGCCTGCGGGCAACTCCACACCAGGAAAAAGAGCGACTCGCGCACGAGCCGCTCCACCAAGTGGCCGGTGACGAACCCCGCCCCCTTCGATGCCGTGAGGGCCGCCTGGGCGACGCGGACCACGAGCCCATTGGCGTCGGCCCGGAGCCGGTCGCGGCCGGATGGCTCGATGCCGTCCGTGGCGGCGGCCGTGAGTCGATCATGCAGGTTGGCGATCTCCGTCGAGAAGTCGTCGGCCACTGCGGCGAGCGTGGGCCGGGCCTCGGCCTCCTTCGCGATCGCCGTCAGGCTCGCCCGCGCGGCGCCTACGGCGAGTGCCGTCGTCGAGAGCCCGCCCGTGCGCACACCGCCCGCCGGCGGCGTGGCGATGGCGACGAGCGGCCGCACGCCTGCGAAGTGCACCGCCGACGTGCGGCTTCCATGCAGGGCGAGCATGGCGAGCGGCGGATCGATCGTGAGCCCCGGGGCATCGGTCGGCACCACGAAGAACGCCTGACCCCCCTCCGCGGTGCCCGCGCCGGTGACGATCGTCCGCGTCGAGTCGGCGCCCGTGACCCACGGGCAGAGGCCGTCGAGTCGCCACTCGCCGCCGGTGTGCGTTGCCACGAGCGCGGGCCGGCCGAGATGCCTGCGGCTGGTGGTAAGTTGCGAGATCCCGACCGTGGTGGGATCAGCGCCGCGGGCGAGCGGCGGCAGCATCGCCGACCGGACGTCGGCCGTGGCCGACGAGAGGATCCGCACGGCAGCCGCCCACTGGGTGACCACGAGCGCCGTCGTCAGGCAGCGGGCGGAGATCGCCACGAGCGCCTCTGTGATTGCCGCATCGCTCAGGGCCGTGCCGCCATCCTCCTTCGCGATGAATCCGGCGAGCAGGCCGCTCCGGGCGGTCGCCTCGAACGCGCCGCTCCGCCAAGGGCCCTGCTCCGCCGACTGGGCGGCGAGCGTGGACAGCGTATCGGCGAGTGCCCCGAGGTCGGGTGGGTGGGGGAAAACGGTCGGATTCATGCGATGATTATGCGCGGCGGCAGCCGGTCGCATGGCCTCGGCCGGCGGGTATACTCTCGCCACCTTCTGGCACGGTGTCCCACCTCTCCCCGCCCTCCTGGAGCCAACACGCATGAGCCAGGCCGAAGAACTCGAGTCCCGCCGCGCGCCCGCGGCCCCGTCCCCGGGCTCTGTGACGCCCGCCCCGCCGCGGCTCGACGAACTCTCGCCGCAAAACCTCTACGACAAGTGCTCGGCGCTGGCCCACAACCTCTGGTGGAGCTGGCACCCCGAGGTCACGAACCTCTTTCACGACCTCGATCCGATCCGCTGGCGGCAGCTCGACCACAATCCGATCGCCCTGCTCGCCGAGTTCACGCCCGAACGGCTCGAGGCCCGCGCCGCGGAACTCGTGCTCTACAGCCGCATCAACCAGGCCTACCGCCGGCTCAAGGAATATCTCTCGTCGGAATCGACCTGGAGCACGGTGCATGCGGGCGTGCTCGGCTCGAAGCCGGTCGTCTACTTCTCGGCGGAGTTCGGGATCCACGAGTCGGTGCCGATCTATTCCGGCGGCCTCGGCGTGCTTGCCGGCGACCACATCAAGAGTGCCAGCGGCCTCGGCATCCCGCTGATCGCCGTCGGCCTGTTCTACGATCAGGGCTACTTCCGCCAGCAGCTCGACATCGACGGCTATCAGCACGAAGAGTATCTCCAGTCGCGGGTCGAGGCCCTGCCGATCGAGCCCGCGCTCGACACCGACGGCAAGCCGGTGATGGTGCAGGTGGACACGCGGAGCGGCCCGATCCACGCCAAGGTCTGGAAGATGGCCGTGGGACGGGTGAGCCTCTACCTGCTCGACACCGACGTCGAGGGCAACTCACCTGAGGATCGCGAGCTCACCAGCCGCCTCTACGGCGGCGACACCCGCACCCGCATCCGGCAGGAGATCATCCTCGGCATCGGCGGCGTGAAGGCGATCCGCGCCATGGGGATCGTGCCGGGCGTCTATCACCTCAACGAGGGCCACTCGGCCTTCGCCACCCTGGAGGCGGTGCGCGGACGGATGGAGCGGGACGGCTACCCGTTCGACGAAGCCGTGCGTCGCGTGGCCCGGCAGACGGTGTTCACCACGCACACGCCGGTGCCGGCGGGGCATGATCGCTTCGACAACCACCTGATCGAGGAGCATCTCGGGCCCACCCGCGACGCGCTCGGGATCTCCCACGACCAGCTGATGGGCCTCGGCCGCGTGGAGCCGCACAATCCGGGCGAGACCTTCTGCATGACGGTGCTGGGGCTGAAGATGTCGCGGCGGGCCAACGCCGTGAGCGCCCTCCACGGCCACGTCAGCCGCAAGATGTGGGCCAATCTCTGGCCGTGGCGGATCGAGGAGGAGGTGCCGATCGGCCACATCACCAACGGTGTCCATGTGCCGAGCTGGCTGTCGTGGCAGATGCTGCAGCTCTACGACCGCATCTTCCCCCACAACTGGTTTCGCCGCATGGGCGAGCCCGACGTCTGGCAGAAGATCCACGACTGCGACCCGGGCGAACTCTGGGAGACGCACTACGCCCTCAAGAACCTGCTTCTGCAGTTCGTCCGCCGCCGGCTCTCGCGGCAGTGCCGCCGGCGCGGTGAGTGCGACGAGGCCGTCGAGATGGCGCAGACCGTGCTCGATCCCAACATCCTCACGATCGGTTTCGCGAGGCGGTTCGCCACCTACAAGCGGGCCGACCTCGTGCTCCAGGATCTCGACCGGCTCCACGCATTGATCGCCAATCCCGACCGGCCGATCCAGATCATCTATGCCGGCAAGGCCCATCCGGCCGACGAGCCGGGCAAGGGGCTGATCCGCAAGATCGCCAACCTGCGGAACGACCCGCGATTCGCAGGTCGCGTGGTCTTCGTCGAGGACTACGACA
>CAIKWU010000652.1 GCA_903831155.1 uncultured Planctomycetaceae bacterium
GGCGATCTGGGCGGTGGCCGGAGCGAAGGACTTTCGCGATGCGATCCTGCGGGCCGCAAATCTCGGCGACGACGCCGACACGACCGCGGCGATCGCAGGGCAGCTGGCCGGCGCGGCCTGGGGTGCGGAAGGTATCCCATCCGACTGGCTCGAGAAGCTGGCGATGCGGCAGCGGATCGAGTCGCTGGCCGACGCCCTGCACCGAGCTGCGGTGGGCACGCGGCTCACGTGGGAGCACGACGACTTCTTCCACGGCTGGTGGGCCGACACCGAAGGCCGGGTGCTGGGCGGGGAGTTTCCGGGGGATCGGGACGACCCCGACATCACTCGGCTCAAGCTATCGCTGCTCGCCCGCGCCGGCGTCGGCACGATCATCGACCTCACCGACGAGAACGACTGGCTGACGCCCTACGACGAGCATCTGCCGGCAGTCGCGGCGGAGCAGGGCATCGATCTGCAGCGAATCTCGCATCCGATTCCCGACATGGGTGTGACCACTCCAGGGCACTACGACCGGATCGTGGCTGACATCGAGACGGCGCTGAGCGCCGGACGGAAGGTGTTCGTCCACTGCTGGGGCGGCGTCGGCCGCACGGGGACGGTGGTGGGCGTGTGGCACGTGTCGCGTGGCTGTTCGCCGGAGGTGGCGATCCAGAGGATCTCGGCGGCCCGCAGGGGCACGATGAAGGGGGAGCGGCCCTCGCCCGAGACGGCCGTGCAGATCGAGGCGATCCGGGAGGCGGCAGCGCGGCGGCAGGGCCGCTAATACGGACTATGTGTGATCTTCGCGATCGAGTGCGCGGCGAGTGAAAGCCGACCAGCCGCAAGGCTACGGTCTAACCAAGCTGGACACCGCTTCTTCGAGCGGATCGCCCCACGTCTCGCGGCGTTGGGCTTGAACACATGGTTCAGGGAGCATCATGTTTCGCCCGCAGAAGAAGAAACCATTTGACTGCCCCAGCGTCCCGCTGAAGGACATCGCGTAAGATGGGAGAAAATGGCACCAGAAATAGAATGTTCAGGGGGTGCGGTGCTCGGCCATCGGCTGCCCAGGGGCACGCACCCTTCTGAAAGAGCTTGGGGTGGACGTCGTGCGGCTGAAGGCAGGACGTACCGGGCTTTCTTTACGCGGTCGTTCATCGACGACACGGCCGAAGCCGTGTCACGGTTGGGCCGTCGGCCATGATCCATTCGTGGTGTTATCGCGGGATGGCGACCGGCGTGCCGTCGAGCAGAGTTCGGCTTCTTTTGGTAGCCGGGTTCTAAGCGTTCGTCGCGGCGAGATGAATTATAAGGCTCGACAGTGCCTCGCCGTAGGCGAGGAGGTGATCTGCGCGGACTCGCACGCCCTCCACCGAGTGCATCCAGTCGTTGCGGCTGCGAGGGTTTGCCGGCAACGTTGGAATGCAGAGCGATACGACGTGGACGCCCTCCTTCTCGTATCGCCAGCTCTCGTCGGCCCAAGCGTCATCGTGAGGCACGGAGGCCACGGGGACGGTGAACGCGTGGAGCACATGGCGATGGAACGCCTGACTGTCCGTCGGCAGGCCGAGGCTCCCGTTGGCGTACCAATTCTCAATCGTGAAGGGCTGGCCGTAGAAGCGGTCGTCGGTGATGTCGAGCACGATCACAGCCCGGGGCAGGTGGTCCTCGCCGCGAAGGTGGGCGATAACGTCGGCGGCGCCCTGCGAGGCGTTTTCCTCGTCGCCGGTGAAGGCCACGACGCCACCATCCGGCAGAATGTCCTCGAGCATCAGCCGCAAGACGCTGGCGTTGGTGATCGAGTTGTCGAAGGTGCCGATGAGCTCTGCAGACCCATCGACAGCGCGGTGAAAGTGGGATTCGTAGTTGGAATCCGCATGGCTCGAGATCAGCACGGGATGGTGGACGAGCGACGAGCCGGTGCGGCTGTAGAGCCGAAACAGCGGGCCCGAGGCATGGAGCGTCCAACGGGAGCCGGCTTCCCGGAGCGCCACTTCGATCGCGTCGAGGCGGGTGGTGTCGAGGAACCGGCAACCGTCATCGTGGCTGGCGACGTTGACGCGGTCGAGGAGAGGGATGAGGACATGCATCGTGTACCTCGAGCTCGAGTGGGGGCTGATTGCAGCGGCCGCCGGCGGCGGCCTGTCGCGCACCATGTCGGAATCGACGAACAGGGGAGCCCGGCGTGAGGTCGCCCCGTCAGCGGCCTGCCAGCCGCGCGGCGAGGCCGGTGGCGCGGCGGATTGGCGTTTCGATCGCCGCCGTGAGCACCGCGCGGGACCCCACGATCGTGACCTTGCGGATCGCCCGCGTCACGCCCGTGTAGAGCAGCTCCCGCGTCACGATTCGGCTCGCCTCCTCCGGCAGGACCACCACC